>NZ_JBHWCC010000023.1:3011-133602 GCF_042735715.1 Streptomyces sp. NPDC059582 | reverse complement strand
GGCGACAGACGCCCGTTCGCGCCACCACGCCGTCAGGCCTGCGGCGCCACGCCCAGGCCTGCACGCCGTCACGCCGTCACGCCGTCACGCCGTCACGCCGTCACGCAACGCCGAGGGTGCTCACCGGGCGTAGGTCAGCTGCTCCTCGTACCCGGTGACGCGGACCTTCTTGCCCGAGGGCGGCACCACGGCCATGGCCATCACCGACTCGCTGCGGCTGAGGTTCGAGATCGTGGTCCTGCCGTTGAGGTAGATCTTGGAGACGACGGGCAGGTCGTCGAGTTGCAGGTCGCTGCCGGGGCACTCGGCCTTCGTCCAGTTCTTGTAGACGAAGCCGAAGTCGTAGAGGACCAGCGCGCCGCCGTCCCGCGTCTTCACGCCGTACGCCGTGTCGGCACCGCCCGAGCCGGCCTCGTACTCGCCGTCGACGCAGTCGTCCGTGAAGGACGCGCGCTTGGCGTAGGCCTTCTTCCAGGCCTTGACGGAGTCCGTCTCGGTGAAGGCGCCGGCCGCCTTCCTGCCGCCCGTGACGTAGAAGTCCTGGGACAGACCGACCAGATCGCCCGCCTTCAACGAGCCCACCGCGTCGGTGGCCGCGACCGGCGTGGCGAATCCGTCGCCGTCCTCGGCGACGGCCGGCAGTCCGTCGGTGATCTCGCCGACGGCGACGGCCTTCCATGCCTTGCCGCTCTTGGCCTTCTCGTCGACGACCTGCTTGAAGGCCAGCAGCCGGCGCCGGTCCTTGTCGATGCCCTCGCCGGTCATCCGGGTGTCCACCATGAAGAACTCGGCGGATCCCTTCGGCGGGATGTGGAAACGGGCGCCTTCGACGGGGTAGGAGAAGGGCGTCTCGGAGTCCGCCTGCTCCTTCTTCGTCCAGGCCGGGTACTGCTGGAAGGCCGCCTGGCTCTGGGACCGCAGCGCGCCGCTCTCCACGGTCGCCGTCCGCTCGGTGTCCTGCGTGGTGTTGGCCGCGTTGTTGACCTTCACGTAGGTGCGCAGGACGTTCTTCGCGTCCGCGAGCGAGATCACACCGCCCGTGTCCCCGTCGCCCTTGGCATCGGACGACCCTCCCGTGCCCCCGGTACCGCCCGAGCCCGAGCAGGCGGTGAGGGCTACGGCGCCGAGGACGGCGCAGACGGGCAGCAGTTGGTAACGGCGCAGACTCATGGTTCCCCTGTCGTGGTCCGGTCGTGATCACGACAGGTTAGCGAGTGCACATCGTCACGGAGATCTCAGGTGGCGCCGGCGGACTCGGCGGCCGGAGCCTCCCGCGCGGACCGGGAGGCCGACGGCACGCTCCAGCACATTCACGCATTCATGGGGTGAACTCCCCTGCGCCTTAAGGAATTTCTCGGTTTCACCTCTTGACGACCGGAGTGCCGGGGAGCACATTGGCCGCACTTTGAGAGCGCTCTCAAAGCAACGCTCCGAGCGCTCCGGCCGCTCCCCCGCACAGCCGCGTGACCGAAGAACCGCGTGACCGTGCATCCGCACACCCCCGCATCCGTGCACCCGCGCACTTCACTCCGTACCCGAGAGGCACCCCCATGAGCGAAACCTCCGGCACATCCGGAAGACGGCGCCCCGTCCGGCGCGCTCTCGTCGCCGTGCTCGCCACCCTCGGCCTGGCGGCCGCCGCCGCCACGGTCGCCACGCTGCCCGCCAACGCCTCCGCGCCCACGCCGCCGTCGGGCTGGACGCAGGTCTTCCTCGACGACTTCAACGGCGCCGCGGGCTCCGGCGTCAACACCTCCAACTGGCAGTACGACACCGGAACTTCGTATCCCGGCGGCCCCGCGAACTGGGGCACCGGCGAAGTCGAGACGATGACGACGAGCACCAGCAACGTCTCGCTCGACGGCAGCGGCAACCTGCGCATCACCCCGCTGCGCACCTCCGCGGGCACCTGGACGTCGGGCCGCATCGAGACCACCCGGACCGACTTCCGGCCCCCGGCCGGCGGCAAGTTGCGCGTCGAGGGCCGCATCCAGATGCCCAACGTCACCGGCACCGCCGCCGAGGGCTACTGGCCCGCGTTCTGGGCGCTGGGCGCGCCCTACCGCGGCAACTACCAGAACTGGCCCGGCGTCGGCGAGCTGGACATCATGGAGAACGTCCAGGGTCTGAACAAGGTGTGGGCCACGATGCACTGCGGCAGCAGCCCGGGCGGCCCGTGCAACGAGACCACCGGCATCGGCAACTCCGTCGCGTGTCCAGGCTCGACCTGCCAGTCCGGGTTCCACACCTACACCATGGAGTGGGACCGTTCGGCGAGCCCCGAGGCGATCCGCTTCTTCGTCGACGGCGTCAACTACCACACCGTCACGGCGAACCAGGTCGACGCGACGACCTGGACCAACGCCACCAACCACGGCTACTTCCTGATCCTGAACGTGGCGATGGGCGGCGGCTTCCCGGACGCGTTCGGCGGCGGTCTGGACGGCGACACCCAGTCCGGTCACCCGATGGTCGTCGACTACGTGCAGGTGCTCCAGTCGACGGGCGGTGGGACCGGTACCACACCGCCGCCGTCCGGCAGCCGCGACGCCTACAGCGCCATCCAGGCCGAGTCCTACGACAGCCAGTCCGGCACCAGCACCGAGACCACGACCGACACCGGCGGCGGCCAGAACATCGGTTCGCTCGCCAACGGCGACTGGGCGCTGTACAAGGGCGTCACCTTCGGTTCGACGGCGGCCACTCAGTTCCACGCACGGGTCGCGAGCGGTGCCGGCGCGGGCGTCAGCGGCCTCGTCGAGGTGCGCCTGGACAGCCGTACCAGTACCCCCGTCGGCAGCTTCGCGCTGGCCGGTACCGGAGGCTGGCAGTCCTGGCGGACCGTCCCGGCGAACATCGCCGCCGTGACCGGCACGCACGACGTGTATCTGACTTTCACCAGCGGCCAGCCCGCGGACTTCGTGAACGTCAACTGGTTCGACTTCGGCCACTGACCGGAATGCGGTGACCGGTCACCGATCCGATCCCATCCGATCCGACCCGATCCGGACGCGGTGACCGGCCACCGACCCGGGTGAAGTGGATCGCCGCCGGCGGCGCCGGGCGGCCGGACGCCCCCGTGGGCGTCGGCCCCCGGCGCCGTCGGCGTGATGCCCGGCGCCGGCGGCGCGATCGGTTCCGGCACGCGGACAGCCCACCGGCGCGCGGTACGGCTAACGCAGCTCCGCCCGGAACGACGCCGGTGTCAGGTCCGTGTGCTGGTGGAAGAACTTGGAGAAGTTCGCCGCGTCCGGGAACCCGACGGCCACCCCGACCCGGCTGATCGGCAGTTCGGTGTGGGCCAGCAGACGCTTGGCCTCCAGGACGACCCGCTTGTCGATGAACCCCTTGGGCGTCGCGCCGGTGGCGGCGCGGACCGCGCGGACCAGGGTGCGGCGCGAGTAGCCGAGCGCGTCGGCGTAGGCGCTGACGCTGTGGTTGGTGGCGAAGTCCCGCTCGACCGCGTCCCGGAACAGGGTGAAGGTGGTGTCGGTGCGACCCCGCTCGGCCTCGGCGGAGCTCGCCGCGAGATGGGCCAGCCGCAGCAGGAACGCGGTCAGGGAGTGCCGCAGCACCGCCGTGTGCAGGCTCGGCGGCAGGGTCGTGCCGTCCTCGTACTCGCGCTCCAGCTGGGTCAGGGCCGCGCGCAGCCCGGCGAGCTGCGCCGCGTCGGGACGGAGCAGGGGCGGCAGGTCGTACCGGTAGAGACCGGTGGCCTCGACGGTGGCGCGGGGCAGGAAACCCGGCTGCATGGTCAGGACGGTTCCGCGGTACCCGCTCGTCTTCGAGAAGCGGTGGACCTGGCCGGGGCGGATCCACAGCAGGTCGCCGGCCGCGACCTCGTACTCGGCGAAGTCGATCATGTGGAGTACGGGGCCCTCGTCGAAGAGCATCACGACGTGGAAGTCGATGCGGTGGACGCGTTCGAGGGGTGCGTCGAGGTGCCAGGTGCGCTCGGGGCCCATCCGGACGGCCTGCATGCCGACACCGCCGAGGCTCAGATCGACCGGGAAGGGGAAGGTCCTGATCCCGTCGCCGCCGCCGCTGCCCGCGTCCTCGGCCACGTCCCTGACCTGGGGCTGCGCGCCTACACCTTGGGTGGTTGTGTCCGCCATGTCCTTCTCGTACCGCTCCGGTCGCACTGTCGGTGTCCCACTTTCACCACAGGCTGGCACACCTCCACCTTCCTTCGTAAAAGTCAGACTTTTAAGTTTGAACACGTCAGACGATAGTTCCCGCTCCGATCGAGGATTTCTTGAAGATGAGCACGCACCCGACGAACAGCTTCGAGTGGACCGCACTCGACCGGCGTGCCGTCGACACCGCCCGTCTGCTCGCGGCGGACGCCGTACAGCGGGTCGGCAACGGCCACCCGGGCACCGCCATGAGCCTGGCCCCGGCGGCGTACACGATCTTTCAGAAGGTGATGCGTCACGACCCGGCGGACCCGGAGTGGACCGGCCGTGACCGCTTCGTCCTGTCCCCCGGCCACACCTCGCTCACCCTGTACACACAGCTCTTCCTCGCCGGGTACGAGCTGGGGCTGGACGACCTGAAGGCGTTCCGCACGCACGGCTCGAAGACGCCGGGACACCCCGAGTACGGTCACACGGCCGGCGTCGAGACCACCACCGGCCCGCTGGGCCAGGGCGTGGCCAACGCGGTGGGCATGGCGATGGCCGCCCGCTACGAGCGGGGTCTGTTCGACCCGGACGCCCCCGAGGGCGAGTCCCCGTTCGACCACACCATCTGGGCGATCGTCTCCGACGGCGACCTCCAGGAGGGGGTCTCCGCGGAGGCCTCCTCCCTCGCCGGCCACCAGCGGCTCGGCAACCTGGTCTTCGTCTACGACGACAACCACATCTCCATCGAGGGCGACACCGCCACGGCGTTCTCCGAGGACGTGCTGAAGCGGTACGAGGCCTACGGCTGGCACGTGCAGCGGATCGAGCCCACCGCGGACGGCGACATCGACGTGCACGCCCTGCACGCGGCGCTGCGGGCGGCGCGGGCCGAGACCGGGCGCCCCTCGATCGTCGCGATGCGCACGATCATCGCCTGGCCGGCCCCGAACGCGCGGAACACCGAGGCCAGCCACGGCTCGGCGCTCGGCGACGACGAGGTCGCGGCCACCAAGCGGGTCCTCGGCTTCGACCCCGAGCGGTCATTCCAGGTCGACCCCGACGTGCTCGCCCACACCCGTACGGCCCTGGACCGGGGCGCCGAGGCGCACGCCGCCTGGGACAAGCGGATCGAGGAGTGGCGCTGCGCCGAGCCCGAGCGCGCCCGTCTCTTCGACCGGGTCGTGGCAGGCCGGCTGCCCGAGGGCTGGGAGGACGCCCTGCCCGTGTTCGAGGAGGGCAAGGCCGTCGCCACCCGTGCGGCCTCCGGCAAGGTGCTCCAGTCGCTCGGCGCGGTCCTGCCCGAGCTGTGGGGCGGCTCCGCCGACCTGGCCGGCTCGAACAACACCACCATCGACGGGACGTCGTCCTTCCTCCCCGCGGGCAACCCGCTGCCGGAGGCGGACCCCTACGGCCGTACCGTCCACTTCGGCATCCGCGAGTTCTCGATGGCCGCGGAGATGAACGGCATCGCCCTGCACGGCAACACGCGGGTCTACGGCGGCACGTTCCTGGTCTTCTCCGACTACATGCGCAACGCCGTGCGCATGTCCGCGCTGATGCAGCTGCCGGTGACGTACGTGTGGACGCACGACTCCGTCGGTCTCGGCGAGGACGGCCCCACCCATCAGCCTGTCGAACACCTGTCCGCGCTGCGGGCCATCCCCGGCCTGAACGTGGTGCGCCCGGCCGACGCCAACGAGACGGTCGTCGCCTGGGCCGAGATCCTGCGCCGGCACAGCTCCGCGCCGGCCCCGCACGGTCTCGCCCTCACCCGTCAGGGCGTACCGACCTACGCGCGGAACCCGGACGCGGCCAAGGGCGGCTACGTCCTGCGGGACGCGTCGACGCCGGCCCCCGACGTCGTACTCATCGCCACCGGTTCCGAGGTCCAGCTGGCCGTCGCCGCAAGCGAGTTGCTGGAGGCCGAGGGCATCGGCACCCGCGTCGTGTCGATGCCGTCCGTGGAGTGGTTCGAGGAGCAGCCGCGCGAGTACCGCGAGCGGGTCCTGCCGCCGTCCGTGCGGGCGCGCGTCGCAATCGAGGCGGGCATCGGTCTGACGTGGTACCGGTTCACAGGTGACGCAGGACGCATCGTCTCCCTCGAACACTTCGGCGCCTCCGCGGACGCCAAGACCCTTTTCGCCGCGTACGGCTTCACCCCCGAGAACGTCGCCGTGGCCGCCCGGGAATCCCTGGCCGCCGCGCGCGGTTGACCCGACCGCAAGAAAGAAGATGATCACAGTGACCGAAGCAACCGCGACCGCGGGAGCCCTCAAGAGCCTCAGCGACGAAGGCGTCTCGATCTGGTTGGACGACCTCTCGCGCGGGCGGATCACCTCCGGCAACCTCGCCGCACTCGTCGAGAACCGGCACGTGGTGGGTGTCACCACCAACCCGTCGATCTTCCAGGCCGCCATCGGCTCCGGCGCGGGCTACGAGGAGCAGCTCGCCGAGCTGGCGGTGCGGGGCGTCACGGTGGACGAGGCCGTACGGATGATGACGACCGCGGACGTGCGCGCGGCCGCCGATGTCCTGCGTCCCGTCCACGACGCGACCGCCGGCCGTGACGGCCGTGTGTCCATCGAGGTCGACCCCCGTCTGGCCCACGACACCCGGGCCACCGTCGCCGAGGCCAAGCAGCTGTTCTGGCTGGTCGACCGCCCCAACGTCATGATCAAGATCCCGGCCACCGAAGCGGGTCTGCCGGCCATCACCGAGGTCATCGGCCTCGGCATCAGCGTCAACGTCACGCTGATCTTCTCGCTGGAGCGCTACCGCGCGGTCATGGACGCCTACCTCGCCGGGCTGGAGAAGGCCAAGGAGCGCGGCCTGGACCTGTCGAAGATCCACTCCGTGGCCTCCTTCTTCGTCTCCCGCGTCGACAGCGAGATCGACAAGCGGCTGACGGCCCTCGGCACGGACGAGGCACTGGCGCTGAAGGGCCGGGCCGCGCTGGCCAACGCACGGCTCGCCTACGAGGCGTACGAGGACGTCTTCGGCGGCGGCCGCTGGACGGCCCTCGCGGGCGCCAGGGCCAACAAGCAGCGCCCCCTGTGGGCCTCCACCGGTGTGAAGGACCCGGCGTACAAGGACACCCTGTACGTCGACGAGCTGGTCGCCCCCGGCACCGTCAACACCATGCCGGAGGCCACCCTCGACGCCACGGCCGACCACGGAGACATCCACGGCGACTCGGTGACCGGCGGCTACGCCCAGGCCCGCGCCGACCTCGCCGCCGTCGAGCGGCTCGGCATCTCCTACGACGAGGTCGTCGGGCAGCTCGAGGACGAGGGCGTCGCCAAGTTCCAGGTGTCCTGGCAGGACCTGCTGGACGCCGTGACGAAGTCCCTGAACAGCAAGGGAGTTGACGCGTGATGGCCGGCAAGCCCGACCAGGGGACGGCACCGGAGCGGGTGCAGGTCCCGATCGTCCCGATGGCGGAGTGGGACAACCCGCTGCGGGACCCGCGGGACCGGCGGCTGCCGCGGATCGCGGGCCCGTCCGGGCTCGTCATCTTCGGCGTCACCGGCGACCTCTCCCGCAAGAAGCTGATGCCGGCCGTGTACGACCTGGCCAACCGCGGTCTGCTGCCACCGGGCTTCTCGCTCGTCGGCTTCGCCCGCCGCGACTGGGAGGACCAGGACTTCGCGCAGGTCGTGCACGACGCGGTCCGCGAGCACTCCCGGACGGAGTTCCGCGAGGAGGTCTGGCAGCAGCTCGCCGAGGGCATGCGGTTCATCCCCGGCGACTTCGACGACGACACCGCGTTCAAGCAGCTGCGGGAGGCCGTCGAGGAGCTCGACGCCTCCCGGGGCACCGGCGGCAACTTCGCCTTCTACCTCTCCGTACCGCCGAAGTTCTTCCCGAAGGTCGTCCGGCAGCTGAAGAAGCACGGTCTGGCGAACGCGCCGGAGGGCTCCTGGCGGCGCGCGGTCATCGAGAAGCCGTTCGGCCACGACCTGGACAGCGCCCGGGAGCTCAACCGGGTGGTGCACGACGTGTTCGAGCCGGACCAGGTGTTCCGCATCGACCACTACCTGGGCAAGGAGACCGTCCAGAACATCCTGGCGCTGCGCTTCGCCAACCAGATGTACGAGCCGATCTGGAACCGCTCCTACGTCGACCACGTGCAGATCACCATGGCCGAGGACATCGGCATCGGCGGCCGGGCCGGCTACTACGACGGCATCGGGTCGGCCCGTGACGTCATCCAGAACCACCTGCTCCAGCTGATGGCGCTCACCGCCATGGAGGAGCCGATCGCCTTCGACGCCGAGTCCCTGCTCACCGAGAAGCTGAAGGTGCTGAAGTCGGTGCGGCTGCCCGAGGAGCTGGGCGACCACACCGTCCGGGGGCAGTACGCGCAGGGCTGGCAGGGCGGCGAGAAGGTCGTCGGCTACCTCCAGGAGGACGGCATCGACCCCAAGTCGAAGACCGACACCTACGCCGCCGTCAAACTGGAGATCGACAACCGCCGCTGGGCGGGCGTCCCCTTCTACCTGCGCACCGGCAAGCGGCTGGGCCGCCGGGTCACCGAGATCGCGGTCGTCCTCCAGCGCGCGCCGCACTCCCCCTTCGACTCCACCGCCACCGAGGAGCTCGGCCAGAACGCGATCGTCATCCGCGTCCAGCCCGACGAGGGCATGACGGTCCGGTTCGGTTCGAAGGTGCCGGGTACCTCCATGGAGATCCGGGACGTGACGATGGACTTCGCGTACGGCGAGTCGTTCACGGAGTCCAGCCCGGAGGCGTACGAGCGGCTCATCCTGGATGTACTGCTCGGCGACGCCAACCTGTTCCCCCGTCACCAGGAAGTGGAAGAGTCCTGGAAGATCCTCGACCCGATCGAGGCGTACTGGACGGAGCACGGCACGCCGGCCCAGTACGCCTCGGGCAGCTGGGGACCCGAGGAAGCCGACGAGATGCTCGCACGAGACGGACGGAGCTGGCGCAGGCCATGAAGATCGACCTGACCGACACCACGGCAAGCAAGATCAACAAGTCGCTCGTGCAGGGTCGCCGGGACCTCGGCACCCCCGCCGTGGGCATGGTCCTGACGATGGTCATCGTCACGGACGAGGAGAACGCCTACGACTCGATCAGGGCGGCCGAGGAGGCCTCGCACGAGCACCCCTCGCGCACCCTGGTCGTCATCAAGCGGCACGCGCGCACCCCGCGCGACCGCACCAACTCCCGCCTCGACGCCGAGGTCCGGGTGGGCGCCGACGCGGGCACCGGCGAGACCGTCGTGCTGCGCACCTACGGCGAGGTGTCCGACCACGCCGACTCGGTGGTGCTGCCGCTGTTGCTGCCGGACGCGCCCGTCGTCGTCTGGTGGCCGGTGGACGCGCCCGACGTGCCCGCCAAGGACCCGCTGGGCGCGCTCGCCCAGCGCCGGATCACCGACATGTACGCCGTCGAGCAGCCCCTCAAGGCGCTCGAGGCACGCCTGAAGTCCTACGCGCCCGGCGACACCGACCTCGCCTGGACCCGCCTGACCCCGTGGCGCTCGATGCTGGCCGCGGCCCTGGACCAGGCCCGCGCGAAGATCACCTCGGCGGCCGTGGAGAGCGAGGCCGACAACCCCAGCGCCGAGCTGCTCGCCCGGTGGCTGGAGGCCCGGCTGAAGGTCAAGGTCGACCGCGTGGTCACCGCCGGGCCGGTCGTCACGGCCGTACGGCTGGGCACCGCGAGCGGCGAGATCGTCATCGACCGGCCCGAGGGGCCGCTGGCCACGCTGACCCTGCCGGGGCAGCCGTCGCGCACCCTCGCGCTGAAGGTCCGCACCACCTCCGAACTCATCGCCGAGGAGCTCCGCCGCCTCGACGCCGACGAGATGTACGCCATCGCCCTGCGGGGCGACGGCACCAAGGAGACCCCCTCCCATGCCTGACTCCCCCCTGCTCACCCGGCGCCCGCAGTGGACGGCGCTCGCCGACCACCGCGCCGCGTGGCAGCCCCGCACCCGGCTGCGTGAGCTGTTCGCGACCGACCCCGGTCGCGCGGAGCGCTACGTGGTGCGTGTGGGCGATCTGCGGATCGACTACTCCAAGCACCTGGTCACCGACGAGACCCTGACCCTGCTGCGTGAGCTGGCCGCCGCCACCGACGTGTTCGGGCTGCGGGACGCCATGTTCCGTGGCGAGAAGATCAACACCACCGAGGACCGGGCGGTGCTGCACACCGCGCTGCGCGCCCCGCGGGACGCGGTGGTCGAGGTCGACGGCGAGAACGTGGTCCCCGCCGTGCACGCCGTCCTCGACAAGATGGCCGCCTTCGCGGACCGGGTCCGCTCGGGCGAGTGGACCGGCCACACCGGCAAGCGGATCCGCAACGTCGTCAACATCGGCATCGGCGGCTCCGACCTCGGCCCGGCGATGGCGTACGAGGCGCTGCGCGCCTACACGGCACGGGATCTGACGTTCCGGTTCGTGTCCAACGTGGACGGCGCCGACCTGCACGAGGCCACCCGTGACCTCGACCCGGCGGAGACGCTGTTCGTGGTCGCGTCGAAGACGTTCACCACCATCGAGACCATCACCAACGCCACCTCGGCCCGGTCCTGGCTGCTGGCGGGGCTCGGCGGCGAGGACAAGGCGGTCGCGAAGCACTTCGTGGCGCTGTCGACGAACGCCGGGAAGGTCACCGGGTTCGGCATCGACCCGGACAACATGTTCGAGTTCTGGGACTGGGTCGGCGGGCGCTACTCCTTCGACTCGGCCATCGGCCTGTCGCTGATGATCGCCATCGGCCCGGACCGGTTCCGCGAGCTGCTCGACGGCTTCCACCTCGTCGACGAGCACTTCCGCACCGCGCCGGCCGAGGCCAACGCTCCGTTGCTGCTCGGCCTGCTGGGCATCTGGTACGGCAACTTCCACGACGCCCAGTCGCACGCGGTGCTGCCCTACTCGCACTACCTCTCCAAGTTCACCGCCTACCTCCAGCAGCTGGACATGGAGTCCAACGGCAAGTCGGTGGACCGCGACGGCAACCCGGTCGAGTGGCAGACCGGCCCGGTGGTGTGGGGCACGCCCGGCACCAACGGGCAGCACGCCTACTACCAGTTGATCCACCAGGGCACGAAGCTCATCCCGGCGGACTTCATCGGCTTCGCCCGGCCCGTGCCCGAGCTGAGCGGCGGACTCGCCGCCCAGCACGACCTGTTGATGGCCAACTTCTTCGCACAGACCCAGGCGCTCGCCTTCGGCAAGACCGCCGAGGAGGTCCGCGCGGAGGGCGTGTCCGAGGAGCAGGTAGCGCACCGCACGTTCCAGGGGAACCACCCCACCACGACCATCCTCGCGCCCGAGCTGACCCCGTCGGTCCTCGGCCAGCTGATCGCGCTCTACGAGCACAAGGTGTTCGTCCAGGGCGCGGTGTGGAACATCGACTCCTTCGACCAGTGGGGCGTGGAGCTCGGAAAGGTCCTGGCCAAGCGGATCGAACCGGCCCTGACCGAGGGCGCGGACGTGCCCGGACTGGACCCCTCCACCACTGCCCTGGTCGCCGCTTACCGCACGCTTAGGAAGTGAACTGACATGCAGATCGGACTCATCGGTCTCGGCAAGATGGGCGGCAACATGCGCGAGCGGATCCGCCGCGCCGGCCACACCGTCATCGGCTACGACCGCAACCCCGAAGTCACCGACGTGAGCAGCCTGGCCGAACTGGTCGACGGGCTCCAGGCGCCGCGCACCGTCTGGGTGATGGTCCCGGCGGGCCCCGCCACCCAGTCGGTCGTCGACGAACTCGGCGGTCTGCTGGAGGCCGGCGACGTCGTCGTCGACGGCGGCAACTCCCGCTGGACGGACGACGAGAAGCACGCCGAGGAGCTCGGCACCCGGGGCATCGGCTTCGTCGACGCCGGCGTCTCCGGCGGCGTGTGGGGCCTGGAGAACGGCTACGCCCTGATGGTCGGCGGCGACAAGGCGCACGTCGAACGCCTCCAGCCGATCTTCGAGGCGCTCAAGCCGGAGGGCCCGTACGGTTACGTCCACGCGGGCAAGGTCGGCGCCGGCCACTTCTCCAAGATGGTCCACAACGGCATCGAGTACGCCATGATGCAGGCCTACGCCGAGGGCTGGGAGCTCCTGGAGAAGGTCGACTCCGTCACGGACGTGCGCGAGGTCTTCCGTTCCTGGCAGGACGGCACGGTCATCCGCTCCTGGCTGCTCGACCTCGCGGTCAACGCCCTCGACGACGACGAGCACCTGGAGAAGCTGAAGGGCTTCGCAGAGGACTCCGGCGAGGGCCGGTGGACCGTCGAGGCGGCCATCGACAACGCGGTGCCGCTCCCGGCGATCACCGCCTCCCTCTTCGCCCGGTTCGCGTCCCGCCAGGACGACTCCCCGCAGATGAAGATGGTCGCGGCCCTGCGCAACCAGTTCGGCGGTCACGCCGTCGAGTCGGCGAAGTAGCACCGGTCGTGGGTGATCTTCTGCTGGTCCGACACGGCGAGACTGAGTGGAGCGTGTCGGGTCGGCACACCAGTTACACCGACCTGCCTCTCACCGGGCACGGCGAGGAGCAGGCCAAGTCACTCGCTCCGCTCCTGTCCGCCCGGACCTACGCGCTGGCGCTGACCAGCCCGCTGCGCCGGGCGGTGCGCACCGCCGAACTCGCCGGCGTGACGGGGGCCGTGGTCGATCCCGACCTGCACGAGTGGGACTACGGCGGCTACGAGGGCGTCACCACCGTCGAGATACACCGCACCCGACCCGACTGGTACCTGTGGAACGACGGCGTCCCGCCGGGACCGCAGGGCCACCCGGGCGAGTCGCCCACCGAGGTGGGCCTGCGCGCCGACCGGCTGCTGTCCCGGGTCGACGAGGCACTCGCGGACGGCGATGTGCTCCTCGTCGCCCACGCCCACTTCCTGCGGGTGCTGGCGGCCCGCCGGCTGGGGCTGTCCCCCGCGGAGGGCCGGCTGTTCCAGCTGGCGACGGGGTCGATCAGCCGGCTGTCGACGGAACACGAACGACCGGTGATCGCGGAGTGGAACACCCGGCCGTAGCGCCGTGCACGAAGGCCCGGTCCGTTCGCCGAACGGACCGGGCCTTCGCCGTACTCGGGTCGGGGGCGTTCCCCGGGACCGTCAGCCGTCCTCGGGGGCGAGCCGCCGTCGTAGGTGAGCCGGCGTCCTCGTCGGTGAGCCGGCGTCCTCGTCGGTGAGGCGGCGTCGCCGTCGGTGAGGCGGCGTCGCCGTCGGTGAGGCGGCGTCGTCGTCACCGCACGGCGTGCTGCGCGGCCAGGCGTACCGGTGCGTTCGGGGCGCCGTAGCCGCGGTAGCCGCCGTCGCGCTGGACCAGTTCGAGGAAGACGCGGCCGACGGTGTCGGTGTAGCAGTGGCGGAACTCGCCGTGGGCGTCGCGGTCGTAGAGGATGCCGAGGTCGCGGTAGGTCTCCAGCTCGTCGTCGGGGAGGTGGTGGCGGGCGGCCAGGTCGTCGTAGTAGTTGGCGGGGATCGGCAGCAGGCGGCCGCCGGCCGCGCGGAAGCGGCGGGCCGTGGCGACGACGTCGGGGGTGGCCAGCGCGATGTGCTGGGCGCGGGCCTCGTCCCGCGCGGGTGCCGGGCCGACGGCGAGGGCGATCCGGACACGGCCGTCGGCGTCGGTGACGGCGCGGCTGCGGAAGAGGCCGTAGGGGTCGGCGACGTCGACGCTGTCCTGTGCGTGCAGCCCGAGGACGCTGCGGTGGAAGAGGGCCGCCTCGTCGAAGTGATGCCAGGGCTGGGTGAGGGCGAGGTGGTCGATTCGAGTGATGTCGGTGCCGGCCGGCTGGTCGCCGGTGTCGGTGAAGTCGGCGCGCCAGTCGGGCAGTTCGGTGTCGCCGGTGGCGCAGAAGAAGAGTTCCGTGCCGTCGGGGGCGGCGACCGCTTCGAGCGGGGCGTCCTGTGGGGCGCGGCGGCGGGGCAGGACGGGGGCGAGCAGGGCCTCGGCGCGGCGTGCGGCGCCGGCCGGGTCGGGTGACTCCAGTCCGATCGCGGCGAGCCGGGTGCCGTCACGGCCGGCGGCCGGTCCGGTGTTGACCAGGAGGCGGGCCTCGCCCTGCTGCCACAGGTCGACGGGCTTGCCGTGGTGGCGGGCGGCGCGGGCGAAGCCGAGGGCGCCCAGGAGGGCCGCGACGGGTTCGGCGTCGGGGGTGAGGAGTTCGGCGAAGGCGACGCCGGTGGGGACGACCGGGGCGGGCAACGTGGTCAGGCCGACGCTCTCCTGGAGGACGCGCAGGGAGCGCTGGGCGTCCACCGCGGTCGGGCCCGCCTCGGCCTGCCGGAAGACGTCGTTGAAGACCTCAAGGGAGAGCGGGCCGGTGTAGCCGGTGCGCAGCACGTGCCGGACCAGCCCGGCGACGTCGAAGCCGCCCTGGCCGGGGAAGCAGCGGTAGTGCCGGCTCCACTGGAGGACGTCCATGGCCAGGAGCGGGGCGTCGGCCAGCTGGAGGAAGAAGATCTTCTCGCCGGGGATGTCCTCGATGCCCTTCGGGTCGGAGCCCCGGGAGAGGATGTGGAAGCTGTCCAGACAGGTGCCGAGTGCGGGGTGGCCGGCCGTCTCGACGACGCGCCAGGCGTGGTCGTACGTACTGACGTGCCGTCCCCAGGCGAGCGCCTCGTAGGCGACGCGAACCCCGAATTCCCGGGCGAGGTCGGCGAGTCGGCTCAGCTGACCGGCGGCGAGGTCGTCGTCGTCCTCGGCGAGGGGCGAGACGCTGGAGCAGACGAGGACCGTGTCGGTGCCGAGCCTGCGCATCAGCTCGAACTTGTGCCGGGCGCGGCGCAGATTGCGGGCGAACTCGGCCTCGGGCACGGCCTCGATGTCGCGCATCGGCTGGTAGAGGTCGATCCGCAGGCCGAGGTCGGCGCACCGGACGCGGATCTCCTCGGGGGTGAGGGGGCTGGCGAGCAGGTCGTTCTCGAAGATCTCCACACCGTCGAAGCCCGCCCGTGCGGCGGCGGTGAGCTTCTCGGTGAGGGATCCGCTGAGGGAGACGGTGGCGACGGACGTACGCACGGTTGTACCTCTCTCTACTTCGGGGTCCCCACGGCACCGGCACCGGCACCGGCCAGTTCGGCGATGTCCGCGAGCATCCGCGCGCTGTCGGGTTCCCGCCCGGTGAACAGGCGGAACGCGTCGACGGCCTGGAAGGCGGCCATGCCGGCCCCGTCGAGGGTGGCGCAGCCCAGCGCGCGGGCGGTGCGCAGCAGTGCGGTCTCGACCGGGCGGTAGACCACCTCGGCGACCCAGAGGCCGGGGTGCAGGAGGGCGGCGGACAGGGGCAGGCCGGGGTGGGCGGCCATGCCGGTGGGGGTGGCGTGCACGATGCCGTCGGACCGGGTGAGCAGGTCCGGCAGGCGGTCCAGGGTGGTGGCGGCGGCCCGGCCGGCGCCGAAGTGGGTGTTGAGGGCGTCGGCGAGCGCGGCCGACCGCTCGGGCAGGGCGTCGACGACGGTGACCCGTCCGGCGCCCAGGGTGAGGGTGGCGTGCGCGACGGCCGCGCCCGCGCCGCCCGCGCCCAGCTGCACGACCCGCTCCAGCGGGGCGTCGGGCAGCCCGCGCGCGAAGGAGGCGGCGAAGCCGGTGACGTCGGTGTTGTGCCCGGTCGCGCGGCCGTCCTCGAAGACGACGGTGTTGACGGCTCCGAGGGCCTCGGCCTGCGGGGCGAGCGCGTCGAGGTGCGCGATGACGAGCTGCTTGCAGGGGTGGGTGATGTTGAGTCCGTCGAAGCCCAGGTCGCGCGCGGCCCGCACCAGGTCGCCCACCGCCTCCGGGGCAACGCCGAGGGTGTCGAGGTCGATCAGCCGGTACAGGTAGCGCAGGCCCTGGCGGTCGGCCTCGCGCTCGTGCAGGGCGGGGCTGAGCGAGGGGCCGATCCCGGAACCGATCAGTCCGACGAGATACGAGTCCTTCGAGCCCTTCGGGCCCCCCGGCTCCCCCGGGGCTCGCGGGTCCTTCGAAACCTTGGTCACGGCGGACCTCCTGAGCGGCTCATGGTCACGAGAAGCTGGCACTAATGAACGAACTAGTACGTTAGCTATATCAGGCGGAAGTTATCCCGGGTAGACCCCGACGGCGTCACCCGGGCCTGCTTCTACAATCACCGGCACTGGCCCTACGCCCGAAGGAACCCGATGACCAGCGTCGACGAACCGGCACGACCCAACGGGCGCATCCGCGACGCCGCCCGGACCCGGGCCGAGATCCTCGACGTCGCCACGCAGGAGTTCGCCCGGGCCGGCTACGACGGGGCCCGCGTCGACGAGATCGCCGCCCGCACCCGGACCACGAAGCGGATGATCTACTACTACTTCGGCGGCAAGGACCAGTTGTTCACGGCCGTCCTGGAACGGGCGTACGGAGTCATCCGCAAGGCCGAACAGGAGTTGGACGTCGAGCACCTGGACCCGGTGGCGGCCATTCGGCGGCTGGCCGAGGTCACCTTCGACCACCACGAGCAGCACCCGGACTTCATCCGCCTGGTGAGCATCGAGAACATCCACGGGGCCGAACACATCGCGGCCTCGGCGAAGCTGGGGCGGATCGGCTCGCCCGCGCTGGACGTGATCCGCCGCATCCTGGCCTCCGGCCAGGAGTCCGGGCTGTTCACGGCTGACGTCGACGCCGTCGACCTGCACGCGATGATCAGCTCCTTCTGCTTCTTCCGGGTCTCCAACCGGCACACCTTCGGCGCCCTGTTCGGCCGCGACCTGGTCGACCCGGCCCAGCGCGAGCGCTACCGCGCCATGCTCGGCGACATGGTGATCGCCTATCTGACGGCGGAGCGAGCGGCGGACTGAGAGCCGGGAGAGCTCTTCCGGCGCGACCCCTTGACACCCGGGAAACGTGGGCGCAACATCCGTAGCCAACCGCTACTAACTATCCAGTGGGTTAATTAACCGGGCAGCACCGAGCACCCGGCACGGCCGACCCGTCACCCCGGGGATCCGGCCCTTGTCCCCTTCCGCTGCCTTCCGCCCCCTTCCGCTCCGCTTCCGTCCCACACCCTTTCCGCTCCCTTTCGCTCCCTTTCCGCTCCCTTTCGCTCCCTTTCGCTCCCCTTCCGCTCACTCCGTCGATGTCGGAGTTCCCCCGAAGGAGCACAGCCGTGTCCGTCCCCGCCGCGCCCAGTG
Source organism: Streptomyces sp. NPDC059582 (assembly GCF_042735715.1). Lineage (NCBI taxonomy): Bacteria > Bacillati > Actinomycetota > Actinomycetes > Kitasatosporales > Streptomycetaceae > Streptomyces > Streptomyces sp. NPDC059582. Next base: position 116,355 of record NZ_JBHWCC010000023.1, on the reverse strand, counting down.
ACCCCGCCGCACCCCCCGGCCAGCCCAGGAAGGCCGCCACCGCCGCCTGGATCGGCAGCGCCCTGGAGTACTACGATTTCTTCATCTACGGCAGCGCGGCCGCGCTGATCTTCCCCAAGGTCTTCTTCGACGAGTCGGACCCGGCCACCGCGACCCTGCTGTCGCTGGCCACCTTCGGCGTCGCCTACGCCGCCCGGCCGGTCGGCGCGCTCTTCCTCGGCCACTTCGGCGACCGGCTCGGCCGCAAGAAGATCATGGTCTTCACGCTGCTCCTGATGGGCCTGTCGACGTTCCTCATCGGCTGCCTGCCCACCCGCGCCCAGGTCGGTGGCCTCGCCCCGGTCCTGCTCGTGCTCTGCCGCGTCCTTCAGGGCATCTCCGCGGCGGGCGAGCAGGCCAGCGCCGGTTCGATGACGCTGGAACACGCGCCGCCGGACCGACGCGGCTTCTTCACCAGCTTCACTCTCAGCGGCACCCAGGGCGGCCAGCTGATCGCCACCCTCGTCTTCATCCCGGTCGCCGCGCTGCCCGAGGACCAACTGCTGTCCTGGGGCTGGCGGCTGCCGTTCTGGCTGAGCGTCGCGGTCGCCGTCGCCGGCTACGTCATCCGGCGCAGGCTCCAGGAGACGCCCGCCTTCGCCCAGCAGGCCGCCGGCGAAGGGGTCGCGAAGCTCCCGCTGGCGGTACTGATGCGCGAGCACTGGGCGGACGTGCTGCGGGTGATCGCGGGCGCCTTGGTCGCCTCGGTCAGCACGATCTTCACGGTGTGGGCGCTGGCGTACGCGACCAGTGACGCGGTCGGGATGGACCGCTCCGCCATGCTGTGGGTGGGCGCGCTCGCCAACCTCGTCGCGCTCGGCACGATCCCGCTGTGGGCCGCGCTGTCCGACCGGATCGGCCGCCGTCCGGTGTACCTGGTCGGTGCCGTCGGCAGCGCGGTGACGATGTTCCTCTACCTGTGGGCGATCTCGACCGGCTCCTACCCGCTGATCATGCTGATGGGCATCGTCGCCTTCGGCGTCGTCTACAGCGCCGCGAACGGCGTGTGGCCCTCCTTCTACGGCGAGATGTTCACCACCCGGGTCCGGCTCTCCGGTATGGCGATCGGCACGCAGATCGGCTTCGCCGTGGCCGGGTTCGCGGTCACCTTCGCCGCGCGGATCGCGGGCCCGGACGGTGACGGCTGGTCGTCGGTGGGCCTGTTCACCGCCGCCCTGTGCGTCCCGCCGGTGATCGCCGCCCTCACGGCCCGCGAGACCCACCGGGTGCCGACGGAACTCCTCGGCGAGCACGGCCGTACGCGCGAGTCGCGGCCGGAGACGGTGACGGCCTGACGAGGGCGTGAGGGGCGGGGCGACGGCGGTCCGTGGCCCCGCCCCTCACGCCTGGTCAGACGTTGGACCAGCCTCGCCGGCACAGCACCAGCCGGTACCCGTCCGGGTCCTCGACGGTCACGCCCCACTCGTTCCAGTAGGGGTTGGGCGACGGCACCCGCCTGCCCCCGTGTTCCTCGAGCCGGGTGACCAGGTCGTCCGGCACCGGGCCGTCGACGTAGACGACGAGGAGGTCCTCCTGCGTGGGACGGGGCTCGACGGGACGGCCGGGCTCGTGCACGAGTTCCAGGTGCCAGGCGGCGTCCGGCCAGCCGAGCATCAGCAGGTCGTGCTCGCCGGGCGCCGTGCCGCCCTCGGCACGCCAGACCACGCTCAGCCCGAGCCCCGCCGCCCAGAAGCGCTCGGCCGCGGCCAGATCGCGGGACGGGCGGGCGATACGGATATGGCTGCGGCCGTCGACGGGCATCCGGGCATCTCCTCACAGTGGGTGATCTGTCGGCAGCCTAGGGAACCCGTGATCGCCGGACCATCGGTCGTCAGGCCTGCGCCCCAAGGCCTAGGTCCCGACCACCTCACCTCACCTCTCGGGCTCGTCGACCGCACCGTCCAGCAGCGGTCCCGCACCGCCGACGAGCCCGCGGGCAGCTGACCCGTCCGGCGGACGGCCGGCCCGGTGTCAGGTGTCAGGTGTCAGGTGTCAGGTGTCAGGTGTCAGGTGTCAGGTGTCAGGTGTCAGGTGTCAGCAATGGTGCGGGTCATCGCCGTGGCACCCCGTACGCCCGCTCCACCCGCAGCCGCAGTACGAGCCGGCCGTCGCGGACCATGGCCGCCCGGTAGTCGTCCCAGTCGGGGTGCTCACCCTGGATGTCGCGGTAGAGACGGACGAGTTCCTCGACCGTGTCGTCGTGCGGGTCCTTGGCCACCGGCGTGAGGTCGGCCGTGCCGTCGGCGACCGTGTAGGCCCACCGGTCGGCGCTGGTCACGTGGTAGGAGGCACGCGGGTCCCGGCGCAGGTTGCGGGTCTTGGCCCGGTCGTCGGTGATCGAGACACGGATGATCTTCTCGTCGGGGTAGTAGGCGTGGCTGACGTTCGACAGCTGGGGGCGGCCGTCGCGCCTGAGGGTGACCAGCACCCCGCCGCCGCTCTCGGAGAGCAGCTCCAGCAGTGCGTCCTGCGTCGCGTCCTGAGTCATACCCACGTCAACCGGACCCGCCGAGCCGGGTATTCCGCCTCGGCGGGAACCTCTTCCCGTCGCCTCTCCTCGTCGCCGTCGCCGCGGCCGGGTTGCCGGCGGGGCGCAGGATGCCCGTGCGATACGTCACGGCGGCGCTCGAACACACTTCAGAGGGGGCCGGTTCACGTATTCCTGCGCGACCATGATGAGTGAGGTGGTCGAGGCCGGGTATTCCCGACGGCACCTCGTACGCGCGACCGGAGGAGAGCGATGGCACAGCTGCGACAAGAGATCGACCCGGGTGAGGCCGGACTGGATCCGAAGGTGCTGGACCGGCTCGACCGGCACTTCGACCAGCAGGTCGACGCGGGGCGGCTGCCCGGCTACCTCGTGGCGATCTCCCGTGGCGGCCGCGTCGCCCACGTGACGACGCACGGCCACCGCGACATCGCCGCCGGTCTGCCCGTCGAGTCCGACACGCTGTACCGGCTCTACTCGATGACCAAGCCGGTCACCACGGTCGCCGCGCTGCTGCTGGTGGAGGATGGACGGCTGTCGCTCGACGACCCGGTCGGCCGCCATCTGCCGGCCTTCGCCGACCCGCAGGTGTACGTCGACGGCTCGGGCGACGGGATCACCACCCGTCCGGCCGACGGACCGATCCTGATCCGGCACCTGCTCACCCACACCGCGGGCCTGACGTTCGCCTTCTACCACTCGCATCCGGTCGACGCGCTGTACCGCGCGGCGGGCCTGGAGTCGTCGGTGCCGCCGGGCGCGAACCTGGCGGAGACGATCGACGTGTACGCGAGCCTGCCGCTGCAGTTCGAGCCGGGCACGCAGTGGAACTACTCGGTCGCCACCAACGTCCTCGGCCGGGTGATCGAGGTGGTGTCCGGGCAGCCGCTCGACGTGTTCTTCGCCGAGCGGATCTTCGGACCGCTGGGCATGACGGACGCCGGGTTCTGTGTCACCGGCGAACAGGACGGCCGGCTCTCCGAGTTGTACGGCGAGACCGGCGACGGCGGAATCGAACCGATCGCGGGACTGCCGCTGCACGGCCGGCCCCGGTTCCTGTCCGGCAGCGGCGGCATGGTGGCGAGCGCGCACGACGTCCACCGCTTCACTGAGCTGCTGCGCCGCCGCGGCGAGCTCGACGGCACCCGGCTGCTCACCACGGACAGCGTGGACCTCATGACCAGCAACCACCTGCCCGGCGGTGTCGACATGCGCACCTTCGGCAGCCGTCCCGCACACGACGAGCCCGGCAACGAGGGCGTCGGCTTCGGACTGGGTGTCTCGGTGGTCATCGACCCGGCCCGCACCAAGGCCGCGACCGGCCTCGGCATGTACGGCTGGAGCGGGGTGGCGACGACGACGTTCTGGGTCGATCCGAGCCGCGACCTGACCGTGCAGTTCCTCACGCAGGTACGGCCGCGGACCTCGCACACCCTCTTCCAGGACCTGAAGCGGCTGGTGCACGAGGCCGTCGTGCACTGACGCCTCCGGGGAGACGCTCAGTTGTCGGTGCGCAGGGTGAACTCGACTCCGTCCCGGGCGAGTTCGTCCAGCCACTGCTGCGAGCGCGCGGCCGTCCCGGCGGCCCGGTGCAGGCCCGCCGGCAGGGAGCCGTCCAGGATGTGGCGGACCCCGAGGGCGAGCGGGCGCGAGACACAGCGGGCCATCGCGCTCTCCCCGGCGTCCCCGACCAGGTCGAGGAGGTAGCCGCCGGACCAGGTCCGGCCGCCGCCGCTCACGTCGAGCGACACCGCGAGCACCACCCGGTCCCGGTCGGCGTCCGTGGTGGGGTACGTGCGCGCCAACTCCCGTGCCAGGGTGGCGATACGCGTGTCGTCGCCGCGCTTCAGCTCCTCGAACACGGCGTCCCAGGCGTGCAGCCAGCCGTCCAGCCGGAGGGTGCCGCGTACGAAGTTCCGTGGTCGCCAGGCGGCGGGCAGGCCGTACTGCTCGACGAAGGGCACACTGTCGCGGTTGGGGTAGACCTCGAAGGTCTCGCCGTCGACGAGGTGTCGCCGGGTGACCTCCCAGGGGCGCGCGGCGGTGGTCTCGACTCCGTCCTCGATGTAACGCGCCGGTGAGCGCAGGGCGTTGAGGACTCCGGCGGGCGCCCAGCTGAAGCGGTACCGGAAGTCGTTCGGGACCGCCGGGAGGCCTCCGCAGTACGAGGTGAGGGTGTACGAGGCGGCCGTGGTGTCGCCGATCGCCGCCCGGGCGCGTCCCACGAGGCTGTGCGCGAAGAGATGGTCGACTCCCGGGTCGAGCCCGGCCTCGGTGAGTACGACGACACCCGCCTTCCCGGCCGCCGGGACCTGCTCGAGCACCGCGTCCGACACATAGCTGGAGCAGGCGAAGTGGGCCCGTTCGGCAACGCACTCCGCCAGCAGCACCGCGTGCTCGGAGGCGGGCAGCATCGACACGACGACGTCACCGGGGGCCAGTTCCGCGGACAGCGCGGGGAGCGTGCAGGTGCGGGGCTCGGCCCGGCCGGTGAGACCCAGCCGGGCGAGGGCGTCGGCCGCGCGGTCCTCGGTGCGATGCCACAGCCGTACCCGGTCGGCCGCCTCGCACAGGGCGGCCAGTCCGCTGCCCGTGGACAGTCCGGCGCCGACCCAGTGGACCGTACCGCTCGCCGGTACGCGTTCAGACACGGTGGAAGTCCCCTTCCGTCTCCATGACGCCGAGTTCATGGCAGGCCTGACGGAACCGGTCGAGACAGCGTCCCCACGGGCGGCCGGCGGGGAACTCCAGCAGCTGGAGCAGCAGGGCCGCCGAGAAGTCGGCGCTGGACTCGCGCGGCAGCAGGGACGGCAGGTTGTCGATGGCGATCAGGTCGAACGGGGGGTCCTCGCGCAGCCGGCGCACCGGATCCCTCCAGTCGGTGGTGCGGTCGTACACGGGCAGGACGTTCAGCGGTGAGCCCACGTCGCAGGTGACGTCGCAGACCGTGCGCAGCCGCCGGGAGGTGTCGTCCAGGTCCTGTTCGCGCAGGAAGGGCGGTACGGGGGTGGTGGCGAGGACCGCGTTGACCATCAGGTCGTGGTCCAGCAGGGCCCGGCGGTCCAGGTCGCGGGTCTCGGCGAGGTCCCAGTTCGTGGATTCGACCCCGGCCGTGTGCAGGGCCGTACGGGCACCCCGGCCGCTGCGGCCCAGCGCGCCGACCACCAGGGCGGTGAACTCCGCGTCCCCGGCTGCCGGTCGCAGCCTCTCGTCCAGCTCGTCCTTCTCCGTGGGCCGCAGCGGCGCGGTCGCTCGCCCGCGCTGGTGCAGCACCGCCAGGGCCGCGCCCAGGTAGCCGGCCCAGAAGCCGAAGGCGGCGAGCCGGCGCCCGTCGTCGTCCACCACATATTCGAGGTCGAGCAGCGCCCCGCCCCCGGCGGCGAACCGCCGCAGCAGCCCGGCGGCTCCGGGCTGCCGCTTGTAGGCGTGCCCGAAGAAGACATGGCGGTGGATCAACTCGTACGGCTCGTCGGGAAGTTCTTTCAGGCCGAGTACCACGGCGGTGTGCGGCGCCCGTTCCGCCCAGGAGCCCGCGGGGGCGACCGCGCAGCCGGCCGCCTCGTACTCCTCGATGGGAAAGATCCGTTGCGGGGACTCCTCGACGGTCAGGGTCACCCCGCTCTCCACCAGCCGGCGGGCGTCCGACGGCACGATCGGGGTACGCCGTTCGGTGCCGCGGACCTCGTGGCGCAGCCACAGGTGGGGTTGCCGGCCTCCGCGGGCTTCCTGGGCTTCCTGGGCTTCCTGGGCTTCCTGACGTTCCGTCATACGCAGTTGACCTCCGGGCGCGGGGCGTCGGCCGCGAACCGGCCGGCGCTCAGGGGACCGACGTCCACGAAGGGTACGCGGCCCAGGTACAGGTCGCGCACGACCTCGCCCACGGCGGGTCCCTGGAGGAAGCCGTGCCCGGAGAACCCGGTCGCGTAAAGGAAGCGGGAGGGTCCGGGCGCCTCACCGATCAGCGCGTTGTGGTCGGGGGTGATCTCGTACAGGCCCGCCCAGCCGCCGGTGCGACGCAGCTCGGTCAAAGCCGGGGCACGCCGTTCCATCGCCGCGTACAGCCGGGGGATCCAGCGGTCGTGGAGGTCGGTGGCGAAGCCGGGCCGCTCGTCGGGGTCGGACATGCCGACGAGGAGGCCGGGGCCCTCGGCGTGGAAGTAGAGGGTGCTGGCGAAGTCGATCGTCATGGGCAGGTCCGGCGGCAGTCCGGGCACGGGTTCGGTGACCGCGATCTGGCGGCGCAGCGGCTGGACCGGCAGGTCCACGCCGACCATCGCGCCGACCGCCCGCGACCAGGCGCCGGCCGCGCAGATCACCGTGTCGGTGGTGATCCGGCCCAGCGTGGTCGTCACGGCGGTGATGGTGTCGCCGTGCAGTTCGATGCCGGTCGCCTCGGTGTGCCGCAGGATGCGCGCGCCGTGGCCGCGGGCGGCGGCCGCGTAGCCGTGGACGACGGCTTCGGGCGTGCAGTGGCCGTCGTCGGGCGAGAAGGCGGCGGCCAGCAGTCCGTCCGTGTCGATCAGCGGGGAGAGCCGCGCGGCCTCCCTCGGGTCGATGACGCGGCTCGGCACTCCCAGGGAGTTCTGGAGGCGCACACCCGCCTCGAACGCGTCGACCTCCTCGGGCGTGGACAGCAGGAAGAGATAGCCGACCCGGTGCAGCCCGATGTCGTGGCCGATCTCCTCGCGGAACCGGCCGAACGCCTCCAGACTGCGTGCCCCGAGCTGCACGTTGAGCTCGTCGGAGAACTGCGCCCGCACTCCGCCCGCGGCCCTGGACGTCGAGCCGGAGCCGAGGTCGTCCCGTTCGAGCAGGACGACGTCGCGGACCCCGGCGGCGGCCAGGTGGTAGGTGATGCTCGTGCCCATCACTCCGCCGCCGATGACGACGACCGAGGCATGCGTGTTCACGACTGCGGCTCCTCTCGACGGGCGGCCCCGGCGCGGGGTCCGGGGCCGTTGCCGACACGGTCGGTGTCGTGCGGGGGGTCAGGACACCGCCGGGAGCGGAGTCAGGACCAGTGCGCCACCGCGTCGAGGTGGGGCAGGTGGTGGTCGAGACGCTCCCGCTTGGTCCTGAGATAGGTGATGTTGTTCTCGCACGGCGGGATCAACAGCGGTACCTGCTCGGCGACCTCGATGCCGTGCCGCAGCAGGTCCTCCCGCTTGCGCGGGTTGTTGGACATCAGCCGGACGGAGCGCACTGCGAGGTCGCGCAGGATCCCGGCGGCCACGCCGTAGTCGCGGGCGTCCACCGGCAGGCCCAGCGCGAGGTTGGCCTCGACCGTGTCAAGTCCCTCGGCCTGAAGTGCCATCGCGCGCAGCTTGGCGAGCAGGCCGATGCCGCGGCCCTCGTGACCCCTCAAGTAGACGACGATGCCGCTCCCTTCGGCGGCCACGGCACGCAGCGCGGCGGCGAGCTGGTCGCCGCACTCGCAGTGCTGGGAGCCGAAGGCGTCACCGGTGAGGCACTCCGAGTGCAGCCGGGTGAGGACGTTCTCGGAGCCGATGTCGCCGTAGACGAGGGCCACTTGCTCGTCGCCGCGGTCGTGGTCGAGGTAACCGATCGCCTGGAATTTCCCGTACACGGTGGGCAGCGGGGCATTCACGACGCGTTCCACGCCCGTGCGCTGTGGGGACTTCTTGCCGAGTACGCCGATTTTTTCTGTCATGATCTGATTCCTAAGCAGAGACGAAAGGCCGTGAAGAAATGAGTGGTTCGGGCGCGCGTACGGCGGCCTACGGTTCGGTGCCGGCGGACACTACCGAAGACGTACGGACGAGGGGGGCGGGCGTGTCAACACAGATCGCCGTCCTTCCCGTCGGCAGCTTCGAGCAGCACGGTCCGTACCTGCCGCTGGCGACCGACACCCTGGTCGCCTGTGCCGTGGCCCGGGACATCGCCGACGCGTACCCGGTGCACCTCCTCCCTCCGGTGACGATCTCCTGCTCGCACGAGCACGCGGCCTGGCCGGGGACCGTCAGCATCTCCGCCGTGACCCTGCACGCGGTGGTACGGGACATCGCCGACTCGCTGCGCCGCTCGGGCGTGGACGCCCTCGTGGTGGTCAACGGGCACGGCGGGAACTACGTCCTGGGCAACGTCGTCCAGGAGTCCTCCGCGCGCGGGGAACGGATGGCGCTGTTCCCGGCCGCCGAGGACTGGGAGACGGCGCGGGAGCGGGCCGGGGTACGGACCTCGCTGCTGACCGACATGCACGCGGGGGAAATCGAGGCCTCCATCCTGTTGCACGCTCATCCCGAATTGATCCGTCCTGGTTACGAGTCCGCCGATTTCGTCGCGGACGACCGTCGTCATCTCCTCACCACGGGAATGTCCGCCTATACCGATTCGGGTGTCATCGGCCGCCCTTCGCTGGGTTCCGCGGAAAAGGGAAAGGCACTGTTGGCGAGCCTGACCGATTCCTTCGGCGCGTATTTCGCACTGCTCGGCGGCAAGGACGGCTCCGGCGGCGCGGACGGTGCAGGCGACGAGGAAGCGGTCGCCGGGCGCCCGGGCGACGGGCGCGGATAGTCCCCGCCGGGTGTGCGGCCGCCGGCCGCCGGGGCGCGGTCGTCAGCCGTACGGTCGCCAGCCGTACGGTCGTCGGGCGTGCGGTCGTCGGCCGCCGGGTCCGCCACCTCGGTGCCGGGCGCCGGGGCCCGCAGGCCCTGGTACCAGCGCACGACCAGGACCAGCGCGCCCGGCAGGGCGGCCACGAAGCTGAGCACGCCGTACACGACGGCGACGGCCAGTCCGTTGCTCGCGCCGAGCCCCGCGGCGCCGAACGCCCAGACGGTGACGCCCTCGCGGGGGCCGAAGCCGCCGACGTTCAGGGGCACGCCCATGGCGACCAGGGCGAGGACGGCCAGGGGCAGCAGCACGAGGACGGAGGCGCCGGCTCCGACGACCCTGGCGGCCAGCACGAACATCGTGAGATGGCCGGCCAGCACGACCACGGAGGACAGTGCGACGCCCGGCCCGTTGCGGCGGGACATCAGCCCCTCGCGCGCTTCGGCGAGGGTGGCCCGCAGTGCCCGCCCGCGGCGGGAGGCGGACGGCACGCGGTTCATGCGCAGGGCGAGGACGACGGCCAGCGCGCCCAGCGCGCCGAGGGCCACGAGCGGTACGAGGTGCCGGGTCTCGTCCATGACGGGGGACGGCAGCGTCAGCAGGACCGTCACTCCGGCCACGGCGAGCGCGATCTGCCCCGCGACCCGCTCCAGCACCACGGCCCGTACCCCGCGCCCGAGGTCACCGGCGCTCTGCCCGTGCCGGACGGCCCGGTGCACATCGCCGAGGACACCGCCGGGCAGGGCCGCGTTCAGGAACAGCGCGCGGTAGTAGTCGGCCACCGCCGGGCCGAGCGGCAGCCGGAGCCGCAGGCCCCTGGCGACGAGCGCCCAGCGCCAGGCGCTGAACACCGTCGTGACGGCGCCGATCCCGACCGACACGAGCAGGGTCACGGCGTCGATCCGCCGCAGCCCGTCAAGGAAGACGCCGGTCCCCAGCCGCCACAACAGCACGCCGAGGATGGCGACTCCGGCGACGGTACCCAGATGGGTACGAACGACCCGCAGGAGCCCGCCGCGGGAACGCTCGGCGACGGCGGCAGCCTCGGAGGAGGAGACGGTGGCCCCGGAGGAGGAAGCGGGGGTCTCGGAGCCGGTGGCGTCGGACACGACAGCCGCCTCGAAGCCCGTCGCAGCGGACTCGGCCGGTCCGGTCGGTCGGACGGTGGTCCTGCCGCCGGCCGCGGGCGCGATCGCCCCGACACGGGACCGGGGCACGGCCGCACCGGCCCGCGCGGGCGCTCGGCCCGCGGCGGTCCGGGGCGTCGGCGTCGTGGGCCGCGTCGTGGCCACGGCCTGCGCGCTCACCGTCTCCGCGGTCATGACGAGGCTCCGCCCGTCGGCCGGGCCAGTGCCAGCAGGTCGCTGTGGTGCACGACGACGCTCAGTTCACCGGCCGCGCAGGCGGCCAGCCGGGCCGCGAGGTACGGCTCGGCGCGGGCGGCCAGTTCGGGCCGCTCCTCGACGGCGGCACCGACCCAGCCGCGAAGCCACTGGGCCGTCAGCGCGGCCTCGTCGGGGCCGAGCCGCCACGCGCTCGGGTGCAGCTTCACCGTCGCGCCGTGCGCGGCGAAGGCCTCGCAGGCCACCGTGACGGCGTCCGGGCCGAGCAGGCCGCCGCGCCGCTGGTGGGCGTTGAAGGCCGCGGTGATCTCCGCGTCCAGCGGGTCGGCGGGGGTGAGTTCGACGCGTCCGGCGACGGACAGCGTCAGCAGGGCCGGGCAGCCGGCGCCCGCACAGGCGACGGCGAGGGTCTCGATCTCCTCGCGGGTCAGCACGTCGAGCAGCGCCGAGGCCGTCACCAGTGAGGCGCCCACGAGGGCGTCCGGGGTCAGCCGGGCGACGTCGCCGCGCCGGGTCTCGACGGTGATCCGGCTGCCGTCGGCGGCGGAGCGCGGGGAAGCCACGGCGGCGAAGTGGAGCAAGTAGGGGTCGCGGTCGTGCAGGACCCAGTGCTGGGCGCCGTCGAGGCGAGGGGCGAGCCAGCGGCCCATCGAGCCGGTGCCGCAGCCCAGGTCGTGGATGACGAACCCGGACCGGCCGGGCAGATCGGCGAGCCGGCTGCGCAGCGGGTCCAGCAGGTCCAGCGACCGCGCTGCGGCGTCGGCGCTCTCGCGCAACTCCAGCCACTCGGGGGCGTAGCGGGGCGGTTCGTCGGGGGCGGCCTCCCGCAGTCGCACGGTGGCTCGCTCCTCCGGCCGGCCGACGGGACCGGCGCCTGCGATCACGTTCTGCACGGCGTCCGCCGCTCCCTTGCCCTCGGTGGTGTTCGCCGGGCCCGCCGTGGTCACCGTGTCCGCCGTGGCCACCGCCTGTCGGGGGCCGGGCTGGGCCGGAATGCCCCGGGCGCGCCGCGCCAGGTCCGCCGGTGTCGCCGTGGTCTTCCTCATGCCGCCCTCCGGGGTTCGCTGGGAAGCCGGCCCAGTACGCCGGCGAGGCTCTTGGCAGTCGTCGCCCAGCCGCCGAGGGCGGCCCGCCGGCTGCGGGCGGCGGCCTTGAGACGGCGCCGTACGTCCGCCTCGCCGAACCAGCCGCGCAGTTCGGTGGCGAGGGCGGCGGGGTTCTCCGGCGGGACGAGGATGCCGGGGACACCACCGTCGGGGGCGCGGCCCACGGCCTCCGGGAGCCCGCCGACATCGGTCGCCAGCACCGGGATGCCGCGCGCGAGCGCCTCGGTGACCGCCATGCCGTACGTCTCGGCGTAGGAGGTGAGGACCATCAGGTCGGCGGCGGCGTAGCTGGCGTCGAGTTCGGCGCCGGCCTGCGGTCCGGCGAGGTGCAGCCGGTCCTCGAGGCCGTGCTTGCGGATCAGGGTCCGCAGATGGGTGACGTACTCGGGGTCCTGGCCGAGGCCGCCGACGCACACGCAGCTCCACGGCAGGTCGGCCGCCGCGGCGAGCGCCTCGACCAGGCGGTGCTGGCCCTTGCGCGGGGTGACCGCGGCGACGCACAGCAGCCGGGAGACGCCGTCGGTGCCGGAAGCGAGGGGGGCGATGTCGGCGCCGGGGGCGGCGACATGGACCCGTTCGGGCGCGAGGCCGTGGTGGGAGACGAGGCGGCGGACCGCCCAGTCACTGGTGGCGATCACCGCGGGGACCGCCCGCAGGACGGTGCGTTCGCGGGTGTCCAGGTCGGCGGCCACGTCGGGCGCGAGGCCCGTCTCGTCGCCGAGCGGGAGGTGGACGAGGACGGCGAGCCGCAGGCGTTCGGCCTCCGGGACGACGATCTCGGGCACCCCGCAGGCGACGATCCCGTCCAGCAGGACGACCGAACCGTCGGGCAACTGGCTGAGCGTGCGCGCCAGTTCCGTGCGGGCGGCCGCGCCGGGGCGGGGCCAGGCGCCCTCCACGGCGTGCTTGTGCACCTGCCAGCCGAAGCCGGGGAGGTCGAGGCTGACCCGGCGGTCGTAGGCGTTGCCGCCGCTGGGCGTGGCCGGGTCGTCGACGCTGCCCGGCAGCACGAAGTGCACGGAGCGCAGGGACATGGGGATGATCTCGCCGTTCTTCCGGGCCACGGACTGCACGGGCACATAGGCGAGGGACGCCCGGCCGACGGTCGTGTCGGTCACAGCCCACGCTCGTAACTCGCCCAGGCGACGTGCGACTCGTGCAGGGTGACGGAGATCCCGGTCAGGCCGCGGGCGCCCTCACCCAGCGCGCCCTTGTGGATCTGGTCGGCGAGCCGGTCGGCGATGACCTTGGCCAGGAACTCCGTCGAGGTGTTGATCCCGGCGAAGTCGGGCTCGTTGTCGAGGTTTCTGAAGTTCAGCTCGCTGACGACGGCGCCGAGTTCCTGGGTGGCCAGACCGATGTCGACGACGATGTTGTCGTCGTCCAGCTCCTCGCGCCGGAAGGTGGCGTCCACCAGGAACGTAGCTCCGTGCAGGCGCTGCGCGGGTCCGAAGACCTCACCGCGGAAGCTGTGGGCGATCATGATGTGATCGCGGACAGTGACACTGAACAACGGACGACCCTCCAGGTGCGGCGCGTCTGGTCCCCGGCTGATGGCCACCGGGGTGCCGTGTAGTACGGCTCTACGCTTCCCCGTGTTCAGTCGTGTCTCACTCTTTTCTCAGGTCAGGCGGTCTTGTCGTACCGGACCCGGTGGCACAGCGCCGGAATCTCCCCGGAGGCGATCTTCGGCATCACCTCCGGAAGGTCCTCGAAAGCCGACTCGCCGGTGACGAGCGCGTCCAGTGCGGGGTCGGCGAGGAGATCGAGGGCGAGGGCCAGCCGGTCGGCGTAGGTGCGGTTGGCGCGGGCCGGGGAGACGGTGCCGACCTGGCTGCCGCGGATGGTGAGCCGCCGCGAGTGGAAGGCCTCGCCGAGCGGGAGGGTGACCTTCCGGTCGCCGTACCAGCTCAGTTCGACGACCGTGCCCTCGGCGGCGAGCAGTTCCAGCGAGCGGGCGAGGCCCTGCTCGGTGGCGCTGGCGTGGACGACCAGGTCGCACTCGCCGAGAGCCTGTTCGGGGGTGGCGAAGCCGATGCCGAGGGCCTCGGCCACCGCGGCCCGCGCCGGGTCGGCGTCGACGAGCTGGACGCGTACGCCAGGGAATCTGGCCAGCAGGGCGGCGACCGAGCAGCCGACCATGCCGCCGCCGACCACGGCGACGCGGTCGCCGACCAGGGGGGCCGCGTCCCACAGCGCGTTCACCGCGGTCTCCACCGTGCCGGCCAGCACGGCCCGCTCGGCGGGCACGGTGTCCGGCACCGGTGTCACGGCGCTCACCGGGACGACGTAGCGCGTCTGGTGCGGGTAGAGGCAGAAGACCGTACGGCCGACCAGCGCGTCCGGGCCCTCCTCCACGATGCCGACGCTGAGGTAGCCGTACTTGACCGGACCGGGGAAGTCGCCGTCCTGGAACGGTGCCCGCATGGCCGCGTGCTGGCTGGCCGGGACGCCGCCGCGGAAGACGAGCGTCTCCGTGCCGCGGCTGATCCCGGACCACAGCGCACGCACCGTCACCTCGCCCTCGGCCGGCTCCGGGAGGGTGAGGTCGCGCAGCTCGCCGTGGCCCGGTGAGCGCAGCCAGAACGCGCGGGCTGAACGGTTCATCGACATCCTCCTGAACGATCGACACGTGGTTCACGTACCGAGATGTGCACAGGCCGCGCACAGTACGCGGCGTTGATCGACTCTGTCACTCGGCCGGAGGATGTGCGGTGGCCCTGAACAACACATACGACGCAAGGCTGGTCCAGCAGGAGACCGCTGTGGGAGCGGGCGTACAGATCCTGTTGCTGGCTCTGCTCGGCACGGCGATCGGCATGGGGCCGGCCGGCTGGCTGACCGGCCTCGCGTTCGCGATCGCCAGCTGGGCGGTGCTGTCGCGGGCCCTGCACCGATCCCGGCTGCGTTCCTTCGGGCCGGCCAATCGCGTCACCCTCGGCCGGGCGACCCTGGTCGGCGGGGTGACCGCGCTGGTCGCGGACTCCTTCGAGAGCTCTCCGCCGGTCACGCTCCTGGTCGGCCTGACGGCCGTGGCCCTGATCCTGGACGGCGTCGACGGCAAGGTGGCCCGGCGCACGGGCACGTCGACCGCGCTGGGCGCCCGGTTCGACATGGAGGTCGACGCGTTCCTGATCCTGGTGCTCAGCGTCTACGTCTCCATGGAGCTCGGCCCCTGGGTGTTGCTCATCGGCGGTATGCGCTACGCCTTCGTGGCCGCCGCCCGGGTGTGGCCGTGGCTGAACGCGGCACTGCCGCCGAGCACCGCCCGCAAGACGGTCGCCGCGCTCCAGGGTGTCCTGTTGCTGCTGGCGGGCGCCGACCTGCTGCCGTACGCGGGGAACTTCGGGGTGGCGCTGCTGGCGCTGGGGCTGCTGGTGTGGTCGTTCGGCCGGGACGTGCTGTGGCTGTGGCGGACCTCCCGCCTGCCGCAGGAGCCGGTTCCGGCCGAGAAGGTGCTGGAGCTGGCCGCGCGCTGAGGCGCCCGCCGTCCGCCCGGACCGGCGGACCGCCGTAGGGCCCGGATCACCACTGGTGGTCCGGGCCCTTCGGCGTTCGCTCGGCGTCGCTCGGCGTCGCTCGGTGTTCCGTCCGGCGTCGCGGCCGCTACGGGCGGGCGGAACGGGTGCGGACGAACGCGAAGGCCGCCGCGGCCAGTCCGAGCACGCCGACGACCAGCCCGGCGACGCCCAGGCCGCGCGCGGTGGAGTCGCTGGCGGAGGCGTCGGTGGTGGCGCCGGCGGAGGCCGCCGGTGCGGAGCCCTTCGCGGCCGCGGCCGGGGCCGGGCTCGGCGTGTCGTCGTCGCTCGCCGTCAGTTCGAGGACCGGGGCCGGGTTCTCCGGCTCGTCCGCGCCCGGCCGCTCCTCCTCGATCCAGCGGACGACGTTGCCGTCGGAGTAGGTCTGCAGCGTCTTGAAGGCCAGTTCGTCTGTGTCCTCCGGCAGTTCGCCGAACGCGACGTCGAAGTCCTCGAACTGCCCGGCCCCGATCTTCCCGCCGGTCCAGGTGATCTCGGAGACGGCTTCGGTGATCGTGCCGTCGTCGGTCTTGACCGGCGTCTTGAGCTTGGTGGTGGTCACCTTGGCGGTCCAGCCGTCGTGCGGGCTGACGAGCACGCCGAGCACGGGGTGGTCGGTCGGCAGGAACACCTGGACCTTGGTGGTGCTCGCGGCGTCGTCCTCGTTGGGGACCCGGAAGGTCAGGACGCCGTCCGTGGCGCCCTTCGCGTAGCTCTCGGGGTGGACGGTGACGTGCGCGGAGGCGGCACCGGCCGCGGCGAGCACGCCGGCGGCGGCGAGCAGGGTGCCGAGACCGGCGCGACGCAGGGTGGTGGTACGCGTGAGGGACATGGGTGAGTGGATCTCCGTACAGGAAGAGTGTGGCGGGGGGTCAGCCGGCGTACGGGATCCAGGCGGGCGGACCGCGGCGGCTCACCGCGTGCCGCAGCAGCAGCGTCCGCGGCGGGAGCGTGTCGACCGGCGTGCGGCCGGCGGCGGGCAGGGGAGGCGGCGCGGCCGGGTCGCGCCACCAGGCCCTGAGTCCGGGCAGGAACGTGACCGCCCGGCGCAGCAGTGACCACACGGCGGCCTCCCCGCGCCGCAGCCACCAGGAGGCGACGAGCGCGGCGAGGAAGTGGGCGGCGACCACGTTCGTGTGCATGGCGTGCGCCTGGGTGACCGGGTGGCCGTCGCCGCGCAGGTGTGTCATGTGGGCCATGTGGGCCATGTGCGTGGCGGGCGCGGTGGTGACGGCCCGGGAGAAGGCGAGGTGCAACACCGCCTGCGTGGCGAGCATGGCCGTGCCGATGCCCGGCAGGGACCGCTCGCGTCCGCCGAGCAGCCATCCGGCCGCGAAGACGGCCAGGAACCCGGCGCCGTCCGCCCACAGCGGTGGCGCGTTGCCGGTGGCGAGGCCGTGTCCGGCGGCGGCGAGCAGCACGCACACCGCGGCGAACACCGCGGCGCGCAGGCTCCGTACCGCCGGGGACGCGCTCATGGACCGGGATCCTCCCACGGACGACTGGTATGCGCCGTGCCGACGCGGCGTTCGCGACGCTCTCGCGTGTCGATTTGACGGGGCTCAGGGCACGCCCTAAACCTAGCCACATGACATTCATTTTCAAAACGAGGGTCGGGCGGTAGTGCGCGTCGCGTTCGTCGGCAAGGGCGGCAGCGGCAAGACCACCCTGTCGGCGCTCTTCTCCCGCCGCCTGGCGCGCTCCGGCGCTCCCGTGCTCGCCCTCGACGGCGACATCAACCAACACCTCGCCGAGGCGCTCGGCCGCCGCGACGAACCGTTCACCGCACCACCCCTGAGCGCGCACCTGGGCGACCTCAAGGACTACCTGCGCGGCACCAACCCGCGCATCGCCTCCCGCGAGGCCATGGCCAAGACCACACCGCCGGGACGCGGTTCACGTCTGCTGCGCCTCCTGGGCGACGACGAGGTGCACACCCGCCACGTCCGGCGCGTGGGCGACGTACCACTGATGGTGACGGGCGCCTTCGACGAGGCCGACCTCGGGGTGTCCTGCTACCACTCCAAGCTGGGCGCGGTGGAGCTGTACCTCAACCATCTGGTCGACGGTCCAGGCGAGTACGTGGTCGTCGACATGACGGCGGGCGCCGACGCGTTCGCCTCCGGCCTGTTCACCCGCTTCGACCTGACGTTCCTGGTGGCGGAGCCGACCCGCAAGGGCGTCTCGGTCTACCGCCAGTACCGTGACCACGCCCGGGAGTTCGGCATCCCGGTCGCGGTGGTCGGCAACAAGGTGACCGGCGAGGAGGATCTCCTCTTCCTCAAGGAGGAGGTGGGCGACGACCTCCTCACCTACCTCGTGCACTCCCCCTGGGTGCGCTCGGCCGAACAAGGCCGTCCGAACGGCGTGCTGGAGCCGCACAACCGCCACGCGCTGAACCTGCTGCGTACGGCCGTCGACGCCCGCCCCAAGGACTGGCCGGCCTTCCAGCGCCACGCCGTCGCGTTCCACCTGCGCAACGCCGAGGCATGGGCGGACCGGGCGACGGGCCTCGACCTGGCGCGACAGGTGGACCCGGACTTCGTCCCGGGCCCGGCGGCCTTGACCTGACCCGCCTCTCACCCGCGGCACATCACCCACAGACAGGACACTTCAGCATGTCTCTCGACGTCTCCCCCCAGCTCCTCGCCGAAGCCGAGCGCGGTGACATCCGCGAGGAGGACTTCGTGGACACCGTCCGCACGTCCCTCCCGTACGCCTACGACCTGATCGCCTCCCTGGCGGCCCGGCTCGAGGACGGCACGGCCGACTTCACCGACAACCGGACCCCGCCTCCCTCGGAGCGCGAGCGCGGTCAGCTCCTGCGCGCCCTCGCCGGCGACGCCGTCCGCGGCAGCCTGGAGCGCCACTTCGACGTGGCCCTGGCCTTCCAGAACTGCCACCGGGTGGCGGCGTTCCGGCCGGGTGCGCGGGGCGGGGAGCGCTACGCGCGGTTCACGTCGACACGTGCGCAGGTGCTGAACCAGTCGGCGGTGCTGCGGGACTGCTGACACGGCCGGCGCGACACGGCATCCCGGCCGGCCGCGCGGCAGCACCTCGCCCCGTCCGACCAGTGCCCGGCGGCTGCCCCCTATCGCCTTCGTGGGCGATACCCAG
Source organism: Streptomyces sp. NPDC059582 (assembly GCF_042735715.1). Lineage (NCBI taxonomy): Bacteria > Bacillati > Actinomycetota > Actinomycetes > Kitasatosporales > Streptomycetaceae > Streptomyces > Streptomyces sp. NPDC059582. The sequence continues at coordinate 98,171 of NZ_JBHWCC010000023.1, read as the reverse complement.
TACGCGCCGGGCACGCGCCGTCACCTTACCGCCGGAGTACGCGGTATCGCGTCCGTCGCGCACGGGCCCCACCGGAGCCGGGCTGCACAGCATTCTCACAGTTTCGTGCAACCTTTTCCCCATCCGAAGAGTCCGCGTCTACATGCACGCGGACATCTCGGACCGGCGGGCCCCATGGGGCCGGCTCGTCCCGCAACCGGGCCGCCCCGGCCTCACCGATCCACAGGGTTCCCACCCTTCGAGCGAGGACGCGCTCGGACACGACACCATGCACGGCGGCACAAGGGCGAGACGCAGTTGATCGACAGCACAACCCCACAGCGGGGGGCGTTCACCCCGGCCCCACCCTCTCCGGCGGAGATACGCACCGAACGCCGCCGCCTGATCGAGGCGATACTCGCCCTGAGCCGCCTTCTCGACAAGCGCCGCTCCTTCGAGGTCGCCGACCGCCGCCGACTCAACCGTGAGGCCAGGGACCGTGACCGCGCGCACGCCAACCACGGCAAGGCGCTGCGAAGGATCCACGAGAAGCACGTCCGCCAGGAGCGCTCCCTCACGCGTCGGCTGAACGGCCTCGACGGCAGACGCGACAGCCAGGAGAGGCGAGCCCTCGCCGTCCTGCGCCGTGAGTCCATCGTGCGCACGCTCAACAGCACCCGCCTCTCGGCGAGTGAGGTCAGCGGCATCGGCAGCGGCCTGGTCCGCGCCCTCGCCGCCCAAGGCATCGGCACGGCGGCCGACTTCACCCGGGTCAGTTGGGGCAAGGCACCCAACGGCAAGGGCGGCGAGGTCCTCTACATCCACCGCGCCCATGGCCGCAAGGTCCACATCAACGGCATCGGCGAGCACCGAGGCCGTCCCCTGATGGAGTGGCGCCGAGCTGCCGTCGCGCGGGCGGAGGCTCGCGCCCCGCGCGAACTTCCGCCGGACGAACGCCACCGCATCGCCGAGATCATCGAGGCGGAACGCACCCGGCTGGCGACGGAGTCGGCCACGGCGCCGCACATCGCGGAAGCGGCCCGGAGCGAGGCGGCGGGCCTGTACGCGGACGCCCTCGAACGCCTCACCGCCGCCGAAGGCGATGCGGCACGTCTCGCCGCCGAACGCCGAGCCGAGTTCGACGCGATGACGGAACGACTCCTCACCCTTCAGACGGAACTGTCCCTGCACATGGACCGGTACGGCGACGCGGGCCGCCGCGTCCGCCGTGGCCAGTCCCGCGCGCTCCGACCGGTCCGCGCGCTGCCCGCCGTCCCCACTCCTCGCAGGCCGTACACGCCCCAGCCATCGCCCCGCCCGCCGGTCGACCTCACGAAGCCCGACTCGACCTCGGCCCCGGCCCCAAGCGGCCGGGCAGGCCTCGGCTGGCTGCTGCCGATCCTCTACTTCGGCTTCACGACCGTCGTGGGCGTGGGCGAACTGGGCGGCAACACGGCTTCCGTGCCGCTCATGATCACCTCCCGGATCCTGGCCTTGGCGGCCACCGCGGAACTCCTGCGGCTGTGGATCCCGCGCAGAAGCCGGCGGACGCCGCGCGCGATGCCCTCCGGGACCGGCCCGCAGGCCTTCGGGGTGTTCTTCGCCCTGGCCGCCGCCGGCATGTTCGCGGACGAGAAGTCCGATGTCTTCGTGGGCGGCTGCGTCACGTCCGTCCTCGCCGGAGCGCTGCTGGTGGCCGGGACCGGCCGCCGCCTGAAGAGGACACAGGGCCGAAGCGACAAGGCTGCCGTGCCCTCCGTCTGATCCAGCGCCGCGTCCGTCCCCCGACCCACCCGCGCCGCCGCACATGCGCACCCCGTCCTGACAAGGAGCTCCCGCATGACCGACAACACACCTGAGAGACCGGCGACGACGCCCGCGCCTCCGGCGCCGACCCCGGCCCCGGAAGCCGCCACCCAGCCCGCATTCCCCACGGCGCCGCCGGCCTTCCCCCCGCCGGCCTTCCCCCCGCCGCCCTTTCCCCCGGCCGTCCCCCAGCGTCGCTCTCGCAAGCGGGCCTTCATAGCCTGCGGTGTCGTCGCGGTGCTGCTCGTCGGCGGAGGCGTCACCTGGTGGGCCCTGATGGACGGCGACGACCCCATGAGTCACGTCGAGCTCTCGGGCGGCAAGCTCACGGAGGGCGAGAACAGCCTCCTCGAAGACGACGAGGTGTGCGACGACGCCGACGAGTTCGACTACAACAACTGCGACGCCAGCAAGGCCTACGAGTTCACCTACAAGATCACCAACAAAGGTGAGGAGCCCGCCAACTACGCCGTGATCGTGAACGGCTTCGACGACGACGGCGACTTCGTCGGCCAGACGTTCATCAGCGCCACCCACCTCCGCCCCGGCACGACGGATGCCGACACCGGGGATTTCGACGAGTACGTCGAACTCGAGGACGGCCACGAGCTGTCCGACATCGACTCCATCGAGGTCGCCCACGTCGAGCGGGTCGCCCTGGCCAACTGAGCGCACCTGGCGAGGTCTCCGCGGTGCTCGTGACGCCGAGCACCGGCGGAGGACCCGCCTCACAACTGCGACACGAACCCCACGAACCGCGTCCAGCCCTCACGCGGGACGGCGAAGTGAGGACGCGTCACGTCCTTGGAGTCCCGCACGCAGACGACCCGCTCGGTGAGGGCGACCTCGACGCAGTCGTCACCCTGGCTCCCACTGAAGCTGGACTTGAACCACGCCAGTTCCGTCGTGCTCATAGCTCTCCTCGGAGTCGCTCCAACAGACCCCGCGAGTCCCGGGCGTTCAGGGCCTGCGAGCGCAGTGTGTCATAGCGCTGGTGGAGGAGGCTCACCTCCTTCGGGTCGGAGATGAGACGCCCGTTCTGCTGGCCTTCGGAGTAGGCGAGCCGCTGCCCCTTCGAAGTCTCCAAGAGTCGCACAGGCCCGTCCAGACAAGCATGCAACCCGGCCTCGAACGGCACGATCTGGAGTGTCACATTGCGCGGTGCGCTCAGCTCCAGCACATGGTCGAACAGGCCCAGCATCTGCCCTGCGTCACCGAACCGCCGCCGGAACACATGCTCCTCGACGATGAAGCTGAACGGCGTCGTCGGCCGCTCGAACAGCAGCCGCTGCCGCTCCATCCGCTTCACCATGAAGCTCTCCAGCTGCTCGTCGGGAGCCACCGGCACGGTCCCCTCGAACACCGCCCGCGCGTACGCCTCCGACTGCAACAACCCGGGCACCAGCCTGCACTCGTACGTGCACAGGCTCACCGCCTCCCGCTCCAGCCGAGCCCACCGCCGGAACCAGGCCGCCAGCCCCACGTCACCGCGACCCCGTGACACGAACCTGGAGCCTCTGCGCAGCGCGCCGGTGTTCCCCAACACCTCGTCCGCCCGCTCGACGAACGCCACATCGGGCATTCGCCGCCCCAACTCCACCGACTCCACCGTGTGGGTGGAGAACCGGACCAGGTCCGCGAACTCGGCCCTGCTGTACCCCGCGTGCTCGCGCAACGCCTGCTGCACGGCACCCCACGTCCGTAAGCTGTCCGAGGGATCCGGCTCACGGTCCTCCTGACCGCCCGTCCGGTCGTCGTCGTACTCCCTGCCGCCATCGGCCATCCGCGGCCACCTCCGGTTCCGTACCCGCACGTGCTGAGCGCTGCCCCACACCCGACAGCACCCAGCGTGACCGACAGATCGACGTACAGTCCACGAAACGCGCCCGTACGCTCACAGACCGTACGGCGCGGGTCGATCCACGGCACGTGCGTACACCGGCCACGGCACATGAACGCGACCGGTCCGGAACTCTCCGGCTGAGCACTCACGTTGCGGCGAACCCCGGGAACCTTGAGGCCGCGCCCCTCCGCAAGGTCCCCGCACCGGCCCGTGGTCGGCCGCGCGTGCCGGTCACCCCTTCTGTTCCACCCGCACCCAGTCCACCTCCGCCTGCACTCCCCCGGCCGCGACGCGGTCCACGCTCGACTGGGGCAGGCCCCAGTAGGGGGTGGTGACCTGGTTCCAGCCGGCCGGGTAGGCGCCGCCCAGGGCGAGGTTGAGGATCACGTACTGCTGGTGGTCGAAGACCCACTGGCCGCGGGTGGACTCCAGCTTGTTGCGGGTCGTCTCCTGGACGAGACGGTCGTCGACGAAGAAGCGCATGCCCGTCGGGGTCCACTCCACCGCGTACGTGTGCCACTGGTCGGCGCGGCCGCCGTTCGGGTAGGTCTGGCGGGCGCCGATGTTGCCGTCCGCCGAGTAGCCCGGGCCGTGCAGGGCGGAGCTGGTCCAGTCGGCGTAACCGATGTTCTCCATGATGTCGGTCTCGCCGGAGGCCGGCCAGGAGACGGAGGGATTGTCGACGTTGCTGCCGAGGAGCCAGAAGGCGGGCCAGAAGCCGTCGCCGACGGGGAGCTTCATCCTGGCGCTGACCTTGCCGTAGGTGAAGTCGAACTTCGTGTTGGTGTCGACGCGGCCGGAGGTGAAGTCGTAGGCGCCGCCGCCCGCCTGGGTGCAGCCCTTGCAGTACTTCGACCGGAGGATCAGGCTGCCGTTCTCCGTGCGGATGTTGTCGGTGGAGTCGACGTACGCCTGCGACTCGCCGTTGACCGAGCCCATCTCCGTGCCGGTGCGTACGACGCGCCACTTGGCCCGGTCGAGGGCCGTGCCGGTGAAGTCGTCGAAGAACGTCGTCCGGTACGCGCCCGACTGGTCGCCGGGGAGGGCCGGGTAGGCGGCGGAGGCGCTGCCGCCCGTTCCCCAGACCTGGAACTCGTAGAGCGAGTAACCGAACTGGGCCGTGTAGGGGGCGGGGTTGTAGAAGGAGCGGCGCTCCTTGCCGAGCATGCGGACGTATCGGCCGGTCGCGGGCTGCGGCAGGCGTACGGTGTCGTGGAGCCCGACCGCCTCGGACGGCGGCTTGACGTTCGCGCGGCGGGCGGCGACCTCCGTGGCCGAGGGCTGGTGGACCGTGCGCCAGGTGCGGTTGTCGTCGGACACCTGGAGCAGGTAGTCGACGGCGAAGGCCGCCTCCCAGTAGAGGTCGACGGTGTCGATCGTCGACGTCGCGCCCAGGTCGACCGAGACCCAGCGGTCCGCGTTCCAGTCGCTGGACCACCGGGTGGCGTCGGCCTTCAGGTCGGCCGGCCAGCCGCCGTCCGTCACGAACGCCGGTGAGTTGCCCGCGTGTTGGTAGTAGTTCGCGTAGGCCGGGTGGTTCAGGGCCAGGTTGGTGCGGGTCGTCGACGCGGCTGCGGGTTCGCCGCCGTACACCTTGAAGGAATAGAGGGAGTAGCCGTACGGGGTGGCACGCTCCAGGCCACGCAGGCGGACGTAACGGCCGGTCGCCTCCTGGGGGTACGTGCTCGCGGTGACCGAGCCCCCGGTGCCGGCGGTCTCGGTGTAGAACGGGGTCCAGTCGGCGCCGTTCTTCGACACCTCCAGCACGTAGCGCTTCCCGTAGGCGGCCTCCCAGTCCAGGACGACCCGGTCGATGCGCAGCGTCGTGCCGAGGTCGAGCCGGATCCACGCGTCGTCGGCGAAGTTGCTGGACCAGCGGGTGGTGCCGTTGCCGTCGAAAGCGAGGCCGGGGGAGGTACCGCCGTTCTCGCTGCCGGAAGCGGTGACCGCGGCCGGGTTCAGGGCGTACGCGGCACCCGCGCGGTCGGTGTCCCAGACCGCCGCCGTTGCGGCGGCGGGCTGCGCGGCGGGTACGGACGCGGGCGCGGCGAAGGCCGGTCCGGTGGACAGCAGTGCCAGCGCGGCGAGGGCGGTCACGAGTGTGCGGGGGGTGCGGGACGGCATGCGGCTCTCCTCTGATCAGTACTCGCGTCATGACATCGCTAATGGCATGCACCTGACATTTCTGTGCGTGGTTCGTCTCGTATCGCCGTTCCTGCGGGTCGTGCCGTCGATCCCGCGGTGGGCGCGGGCTCCCGCGCCGACGCCCACCGCGGGGGCTCAGGGGCCTCAGGCGGCCCGGCTCGACCGGCCCCGGTGGGCGCGGACGACGTCCGCGTAGCGGTGACCGGTGCCCTTGATGGTGCGGGCCTGGGTGCGGTAGTCGACGTGGACGAGCCCGAAGCGCTTGTCGTAGCCGTACGCCCACTCGAAGTTGTCCAGGAGCGACCAGGCGAAGTAGCCGGCCAGCGGGGCACCCTTGCGGGCGGCGGACGCGCAGGCGGCGAGGTGCTGGATCAGGTACTCCTGACGCTCGGGGTCGTCGACGGTGCCGTCGGGGCGTACGACGTCGGGGAAGGCGGAGCCGTTCTCCGTCACGTACAGCTTGCGCGGGCCGTACTCCTCGGTGAGGCGCAGCAGCAGCGTCTCGATGCCGCTCGCGTCGATCTCCCAGTCCATGCCGCTGCGCGGGACACCCTCGCGGCGCACCGAACGGGCGTGCGGGGCCGGGCCGGTGGGGTCGTCCTCGACGGTCGCCGGGAAGTAGTAGTTCAGGCCCAGCCAGTCGAGCGGGGCGGCGATCGTCTCCAGGTCGCCCGGCCGCTCGGGCAGTTCGACGCCGTAGACCTCGCGCATGTCGGCCGGGAAGCCGCGGCCGTGCACCGGGTCCAGCCACCAGCGGTTGGTGTGGCCGTCCATCCGGCGGGCGGCGGCCACGTCCTCGGGCCGGTCGGAGGCCGCGTACACGGTGGAGAGGTTGTTGACGATGCCCACCTCGGCGCCGGGCGCGGCGGCGCGGATGGCCTGTGCGGCGAGGCCGTGGCCGAGCAGGAGGTGGTAGGAGGCGCGGACGGCGGCCGTCAGGTCGGTGAGACCGGGGGCCATCTTGCCCTCCAGGTGACCGATCCAGGCCGAGCAGAGCGGCTCGTTGAGGGTGGCCCAGTGGGTGACACGGTCACCGAGGCGTTCGGCGACGGCCGCGGCGTACGCGGCGAAGTGCTCCGCCGTCTCGCGCTCGGGCCAGCCGCCGCGGTCCTGGAGCGCCTGCGGCAGGTCCCAGTGGTAGAGGGTGACGGACGGGGTGATGCCCGCCGCCAGCAGACCGTCGACCAACTCGTCGTAGAACGCCAGGCCCTTGGGGTTGACCGGACCGTCGCCGCCGGGCACCACCCGCGGCCAGGCGACCGACAGCCGGTAGGCGTTGGTGCCGAGCCGGCCCATCAGGCCGACGTCCTCGCGCCAGCGGTGGTAGTGGTCGCAGGCGACGTCGCCGTGGTCGTCGTTGTCGATCTTGCCGGGGGTGTGCGAGAAGGTGTCCCAGATCGACGGCGAACGGCCGTCCTCCGCCACGGCTCCCTCGATCTGGTACGCCGATGTGGCCGTGCCCCACAGGAAGTCGTGCGGCAGTGCGGCGAGGTCGATACGTTCGGACACTGAAGCCCTCTCAGGAATTGGGGGGTCGGTCGCTTCGCCGCTGGTCACTTCACCGCTCCCGCGGTGAGTCCGGCGACGAGATAGCGCTGGAGCAACAGGAATCCGGCGACCACCGGGACGCTCACGACGAGCGAGGCGGCCATGATCTGGTTCCAGTACACGTCGTTGAGCGTGGAGTAGCCCTGGAGCCCGACGGCGAGCGTGCGGGTGGTGTCGTTGGTCATCACCGACGCGAACAGCACCTCGCCCCAGGCCGTCATGAAGGCGTACACGGCGACCGCGACGATGCCCGGGATCGCGGCCGGGACCACGACCCGAAACAGCGCGCCGAGCGGGCCGCAGCCGTCCACGAGTGCCGCTTCGTCGAGTTCGCGCGGCACCGAGTCGAAGTACCCGATCAGCATCCAGATCGAGAACGGGAGGGAGAAGGTGAGATACGTCAGGATCAGCCCGCCGCGCGAGCCGAACAGGGCGATGCCGGTGGCGTTGCCGATGTTGACGTACAGGAGGAACAGCGGCAGGAGGAAGAGGATGCCGGGGAACATCTGCGTCGACAGGACGGTGACCGTGAACACGCGTTTGCCGCGGAACTCGTAGCGGCTGACCGCGTACGCGGAGAAGACCGCGATCACCACCGAGCAGGCGGTGGCCGCCCCCGCCACGATCAGCGAGTTCACGAAGTACCGGGCGAGCGGGACGGTCGACCAGATGTCGATGTACGGGCGGACGGTGAGGCCGCTCGGCAGCCAGCGGAACTTGCCGGTGACGTCCGCCAGCGGCTTCAGCGAGCTGGAGATCATGACGTAGACCGGCACCAGCACGAACCCGGTGAGCAGGGTGAGGAAGACCCGCCGGGTCCACACGAACGAACTCGGCTGTGCCATCGGGGAGTCAGACATTCGAGGTCCTCCGTCCGCGCGACGTCAGGGCGAGGTACACGCCGGTGACGACGAGCAGGAAGAGCAGCAGGAGCACGGACATCGCCGATCCGGTGCCGAAGTTCCAGGTGACGAAGGAGGCCTGGTAGATGTGGACCGAGATGAGGTCCGCGGCCTCCGGGGCGGCCTTGCCGAACAGGACGTACGGCGTGTTGAAGTCGTTGAACGTCCACAGGAACAGCACCAGGATCAGCACCTGGTTGACCGGGCGCAGCGACGGCAGGGTGATGCGGCGGATCTGCTGCCACACACCCGCGCCGTCGAGCGCGGCCGCCTCGTACAGCTCCCGCGGGATGTTCTGAAGGCCGGCCATGACGATCAGGAAGGCGAACGGCCAGCCCTTCCAGACGTGCACGACCAGCAGCGCGTAGAAGCTGTTGTCGCCGATCAGCCAGAAGGACGGCTTGTCGGTGAGGTGCAGCTGGTCGTGCAGCACGTGGTTCACCAGGCCGTTGTCATGCTGGAACATGAACACCCAGGTGATGACGGCCGCGTAGACCGGCAGGGCGTACGGGACGAGGAACAGCGCGCGCAGCAGGCCACGGCCGCGGAAGGTGTCCTGCATGCAGATCGCGGCCGCCGTGCCGATCAGCCAGCACAGGCCGACGGACAGCAGGGTGAAGGCGACCGTGACCAGGAACGAGTGGAGCAGGGCCTCGCCGACGGGCGCGTCGAAGTCCACCGACACCGAGTAGTTGTCCAGTCCGGACCACGGCGCGGTGCCCCAGTCGCGGATGTAGAACTGGGTGAGCTCCTTGAAGCTCATCACGATGCCGATCACCATCGGCACCAGGTGGACCAGGAGTTCGAGGATCAGCGCCGGCAACAGCAGGAGGTACGGCAGTCCGATGCTGCGCAGCCGCCCGGTGCGGCGGCGGGGGCCGCGCGCCGCACCGGGGGTGTCCTTGCGCACGACCTGCCCGCCGGCCTCCGAGGAGACAGTGGTGGTCATCGTGCTCACTTCGTCGGCATCTGCTGCTGGGCCTTCTCGAGCTTGGCCTTGACCGACTCGGCGGTGACCGGGCGGCCGGCGGCGGCGTCGGCGAACAGTTCCTTGATCGCCGTACCGACGGCCGTCTCGAACTGGGACTCGTCGGCGACCTGCGGCAGCGCGGCGGCGCTGCCCGCGAGGGTGTCCTTCAGGACGGCGTTGGACGGGCTGTTGAAAGCGGCGTCCGTCTGCGCGGAGGCTACCGGCGGGATGGAGGTGTACGCCTTGTTGAGGGTCTTCTGCTCCTCGTCGCTCGTCATGAACTTCACGAACTTGGTGGCGCCGTCGAGGTTGTCGGAGTTCTTGAAGACGGCCAGGTTGATGCCGGCCACCATCGAGTTGACGTTCGCGCCGGTGCCGGGGGTGCCGGACTGCACGGGCACCGGGGCGATGCCGTAGTCGTCCTCGCTCATGCCCTGGGACTTGAGGTTGGCGGACGCGGACTGCCACAGCAGCATCGCGTTCTTGCCCTTGGCGAAGTCGCTCACGGACTGGTTCTGCGCGTACTCGGCGTTGCCGGGGGCGATGATCTTGTCGGCGGCCATCAGGTCGACGTACTGCTTGACCGCGGCGACCACGTTGTCCGAGGTGAAGTCGGCCTTGCCGTCGGCGGTGAAGAAGTCGGCGCCGTGCTGCTTGGCGAAGACGAAGGCGTGGTGGATGTTCTCCGACACGTTGGCGCCTTCTGCGCCCAGGCCCCACTTGCCGCCCTTGGACAGCTTCTTGCCGTCGGCGACCAGCTCGTCCCAGGTGGCCGGCGGCTTGGCTATGCCGGCGTCGGCGAACATCTGCTTGTTGTAGTAGAGCGCGTACGCCATCGAGTACAGCGGCACCGCCGCCGGGTCCTTGCCCTCGGCGCCGGTCGAGCCGAGCGCCGACGCGACGAAGCGGTCCTTGCCGCCGATCGCGGCGAAGTTCTTCGCGTCCCACGGCAGCAGTGCCCCGGTGGCCTGCAACGAGGCGCTCCAGGTGTTGCCGATGTTGAGGACGTCCGGTCCCTGGCCGGAGGTGGTGGCGGTGAGGATCCGGTTCAGCAGGTCCGACCAGGGGACCACTTCCAGTTTGACCTTGATCCCGGTCTGCTTCTCGAACTTGTCGAGTTCGGGCTGGAGGACCTTCTTGTCGATCTCGATGCTCGCGCCCTGGTTGGAGGCCCAGTAGGTGAGCGTCTTCGGTGAGTCGTTGGACCCGCCACCCGACGACGATCCGCCTCCGCAGGCCGAGGCGGCAAGGGCGAGTGACATGGTGACGGCGCCGACGGCCGCGGCTCGGATGCTGCGCATGGCTCCTGGTGTCCCTTTCCTGGAGTCGTTGCCCGAGACAGACCGCGGAAGTGACACCCCGTTCGACTCCCGAAGCCCCTCATGGCTTAATTTAGGACGTGAGTTAAACCTCGGAAGAAAGGCGCGTCAAGACATCCGGCAGGGTCGCCCGCGGGGAGGGACGGCCGTACGCGGGACCGGACGGGTGCCAGCGACGGCGGGACATGCCGTGACCTGCGGCGGAAGCACCACGGCGGCGCTGTACAACGGTTGTGTTTCGACGGGGTGACGGGCGGGGTGGCGGGGGGAGTCGGAGCGGACGGGACGGCCGGGGCGCGACCGGTCCGCACCACGAGCAATGACGGCTCGTGGTGCGGACCGGCGGGCACCGCTACCGCGAACCACCGGTTGTGGCCGCCGCGTTCGGCGCAGCCGTCGTCGGCGCCGGCGCGTACCCGGTGGGCCGGGCCGTGAACGTGCCGCGGCCCTGGGTGCGGCTGCGGAGCCGGGTCGCGTAGCCGAACAGCTCGGCCAGGGGCACGGTCGCGGTGACGACCGCCGAACCGCCCCGCATGACCGAACCCGTGACCCGGCCGCGCCGTGCGGCCAGATCGCCGAGCACCCCGCCGACCGCCTCCTCGGGCACGGTGACGGTGACCTCGGCGACCGGTTCCAGGAGGACCGCCGCGCAGGCGCGCAGGGCCGCCCGGAGCCCGAGCCGGCCGGCGGTACGGAACGCCGTGTCGGAGGAGTCCTTCACATGCGTCGCCCCGTCGGTCAGCGTCACCCGCAGCCCGGTGACCGGATGCCCGCCGAGCGGACCGTCGGCGAGGGCGTCCCGGCACCCTGCCTCGACCGCGCGGACGAACTCCTGCGGGACTCGCCCACCGACCACGGCCGAGCGGAACTCGAATCCCGGGCCGCCGCGCCCGGACCGCTCCACCGGCCCGTCCGACCCGTCGAACCCGTCCGGCGGGGCCGCTGGTTCGAGTGGTTCCACGTCGAGGACGACATGCGCGAACTGACCAGCCCCTCCCTCCTGTTTGACATGCCGGTAGACGAACCCGGAGACACCGCGTACGACCGTTTCGCGGTGGGCCACCCTCGGGCGGCCCACGTTGACGTCCAGGCCGTGCGCCCGCCGGAGCTTCTCCACCGCCACCTCCAGGTGCAGTTCGCCCATGCCCGACAGGACCGTCTGGCCCGTCTCCGGGTCGGTGCGGACGACCAGCGACGGGTCCTCCTCGGCCAGCCGCACGAGCGCGGTGACCAACCGCTCGGTGTCGGTGCCCCGTCGGGCCTCGACCGCCACGGAGACGACCGGGTCGGCGACACCCGGCGGTTCGAGCACGAGGGGGGCCTCGGGAGCGCACAGGGTCGCGCCCGCGCGGGCCGACTTCAGGCCGACCACGGCGACGATGTCCCCGGCCACCGCCCGCTCCAGCTGGGTCTGACGGTCCGCCTGCACCCGCAGGATGCGGCCGACGCGTTCGGTGCGCCGCGCGCCCGCGTCCATCACCGCGTCTCCCTTCTCGATCGTTCCCGAGTACACTCGCAGGTACGTCAGCCGTCCCGTCGCCGTGGCGTTCACCTTGAACACCAGGGCCGCCAGCGGCGCCGCCGGGTCGGCGGACCGCTCCTGCCGCGCGCCGTCGTGGGTACCGCTGACGGCGGGTACGTCCGACGGCGAGGGCAGGTAGGACACGACGGCGTCCAGCAGCGGCTCGATCCCCCGGTTGCGATAGGCCGAGCCGCACAGCACGACCACGCCGTCGCCGCTGTGGGTCAGGTCGCGCAGGGCGGCGGCCAGCGTGCGCGCGGACACCGTCGACCGCGTACAGAACTCGTCCAGCGCGCCCGTATGCAGTTCGGCCACGGCCTCCTCCAGCATCCGGCGCCGCTGGTGCGCCTCCTCACGCAGCTCCGGCGGCACCGGCCCTTCCTCGGGCGTCTCACTGCCGTCGGCCCAGACCAGCGCACGCATGCGCAGCAGGTCCACCACGCCGGTGAAGCCGTCCTCCGCGCCGATCGGCAGCTGCACGACCAGCGGAGCCGGGTGCAGCCGCCGCCGGATCGAGGCGACGGCCGTGTCGAGGTCGGCGCCCGCCCGGTCCAGCTTGTTGACGAAGGCGATCCTCGGCACGGCATACCGGTCGGCCTGTCGCCACACGGACTCGCTCTGCGGTTCCACTCCCGCGACGGCGTCGAACACCGCGACGGCGCCGTCGAGCACACGCAGCGAGCGCTCCACCTCGTCGGCGAAGTCCACGTGTCCGGGGGTGTCGATCAGGTTGATCCGGTGACCGTCCCAGGCGCAGCTGACGGCCGCGGCGGAGATGGTGATGCCACGGTCGCGCTCCTGCGGGTCGAAGTCGGTGACGGTCGTGCCGTCGTGAACCTCGCCCCGCTTGTGTGTGCTGCCGGTCGCATACAGGATCCGCTCGGTGACGGTCGTCTTGCCGGCGTCGACGTGGGCGAGGATGCCCAGGTTGCGCACGGCGGCGAGCGGGTCGGGGCTGGTGAGGTGACGGTTGAGGTCGGTACGCACGGCCCATGGCCTTTCGAGGTGACGGAGAAAGGGCGGCGCGATCACCGGACGAGGCGGTGGGGTGACCCACCGGCGTGCTGCCTGAGCACACGTGTCCGCTGACGGCCGATCAGCAGGGCGGATCGGTGCGGTCAGCGGGTCGGTGCGGTCGACACGTCGGTGTGGAAGGGGCTCCGAGAGGACGGAAGCCGACTCGTCACGGCATCCGGTGCCGGCCGCGCAGCGGGCACCGGACGGCCGAGGACACGAGGATCACCTCGTACCGGGAACGGGGAACGACGACAGCGGTGCGGTCACACACGGCCGGGCTCCCCTCACTCGTCACGACGACGCGCCGCCGTACCTTCCGGGGCGCGTGCTGTGTGACGAGTGTAGGGAGCGCCGGGACGCCGGGTCACGTGAATTGATGGCGCGTCACGAACACTTGCCGACGGCGTCGGCCATGGCGACCTCGCCGACCCCGTAGAAGTGCGCCCGCACCCGTCGCAGCCACGCGTCGGCGGCCGCCTCGTCCGGCTGCTCCGGCAGCACGCTGCGGGTCTCCTCGAAGGCCTCCTCGAACCGGCGGAGCAGAGACAGGGCGACAGCCGGGTCGGCGGCCACCTGTTCGCCGAAGCGGTGATAGCTCTCGGGGTCCTCGACCCGGATGCTCAACCGGCCGGTCGCGTAGAGCTCGTAGCCCTGTCCGCACAGCCGTTTGAGGTGACGGGCATGCTTGGCGGTCCGTTTGCGGGTGTCGGCGGAGAACGACCCGTCGCCGCGGCTCTGCAATTTCCTGAACTGCTGGGATGCATAGCCGAGATACGCGTCACGGACCCGCCGGCCGCTCAGGAACGACGCCCTGATGCCGATGAGTTCGTCACCGAGAGGGGTGCGGACCTCGTACAACTCGTCCGGCAGCCAGACGAGTTCCATCACGGTTGGATTGCCGCCCAGGGCCAGCCGGCACCATTTGGCCGCCTCGTGCAGCGTACGGTCCGGTGCCGTGCTGACGTGGGACTCCTTGGGTCCGCGCAGGCCGTGCAGATCCTCGGTCGGGGCCGCGAACATGCCGAGCCGGTCCACGTCGGAGCCCTCGTGGGCGAGTCCGTACGCGGTCGAGCCGACGACGCCGGACAGCAGGATGTTCGGCACGGTCACAGGAGCCCCCGATGGTGGTCGTTCCGCCGGCGCGGGCCGTCGCGTACGGCCGCGGGCGCCGTACCGTGTCCCGCCCGGTGGCCGGGCGGCGGGACCGCCATGATGCCCTGTCTCCACCGCCGTCACCTCGGATTTTCCGGCCCGGCCGGGTGGCTCACGGCGCCGACGTCCTGCTCACGGGGTGACGTGGGCGGAAGCCGCCGCAGCCGACAGTGGTCACGGTCTCGATCGGCCACCGCAGGGCCCTCGGGTACGTGGTCGGTTCGGTATGGCGCGCGCCCTCCCCGGGTTCGAGTTGCGGGGGCTCCGCGCGCGGGGTGCGCTGGAGGGGCTGCGACGGCGAGAGGACCGTGCCGATGTCGATGCCCATGTCCACGTCCGGTGCGGAGCACGGACCGGTGTCCGAGACGTTCGCGTTCGCCTGCGGCGACTGCGGGCACGTCTGGGAGGCCGTGTTCCGCGTCATGTTCTTCACCAACCCGACCGACGCCGCGGGACTGACCACCCAGGAGTACGTCGACGAGCACGGCAGGGCGGTCAGAACACCGCTGTCGGAGGCGGTCTGCCCCGACTGCGGCGGCCGCCGCGTGCGAGTGACGTCCCCGGGGAGCCCCGGCAGGGGCCACGACGTGGGTCACGACACGGGTCACGACACGGACTGAGGGCGGCCGGGACGCGGTCCGAAGGGCGTCGAGAGGGCGGGCGGAGGGCGGCCGGGACACGGCGTCGGGGTCGCCCCGCGCGGACGGGCATGGCGTCGGGGTCACCGGGCGGGCGGACCGAGTGCGACCGGGCATGGAGTCGGGGTCGCCGCGCGGCCGGACTGAGGGCCGCGCGGAAACGCCGTCGGGGTCGCCGGCCGGGCGGCCCGACGGCCGCCGGTCCGGCGGCGTTCACCCTTTCGGCGCGGTGCGCTGGTCGGCCACCGGTGCCGGTGGTGCCGTGGGAGGGAGCACCAAGCACCCGGGAGAACGTCCACGTCCTCAGGAGGCATCCGCGATGACCCCTCGTCCCTCCCGCCACGGCCGCGTCCTGGCCTCGGTCCTGGCCGCGGGCACGCTGCTGACCTCGGCCGCCTGCTCGGACGACAACGGCGGTGACTCGGGCGGCTCGGACGCCACCGCGTCCCCATCGGCGACGGAGTCGGCCGGCGCCGGGAACTCCGCCAGCCCGTCGGCCACCGCGGCCCTCACCCAGGCACTGGCCCAGTCCGCGTTGATCACCGAGGCCGACCTCGAGGACGCCTGGACCCAGGCCAAGGACGCCGGCGGCTGGAAGGACTCGCTGCTCATCGGCAAGGTCGACGCCGCCCAGTTCCTCACCGGCAAGACGGCCGTCGCCGACTGCCAGCGCCTGCTCGACGGGCTCTACGGCGACGACCTCCTGGGCAAGCCGTCCGGTGCCTCGGCGGTCGTGGGATTCACCGAGGGTGACTCCCGGCTCCGCCAGCAGGTCGCCGCCTACGCCAAGGGCGACCTCGACAAGTCGATGACCTGGCTGAAGAACCTGCCCGACACCTGCGACCAGTTCACCGTGACCGGCTCGGGCGGCGACCGGAGCGTGGAGGTGGTGGCGACGTCCCTGCCGAAGGCGGCCGACTCCGCGCAGGCGTTGACCGTGACGGTGCGCGGCAGCACGGACGGTACGCCCGTCACCCTCACTCTGGACGTCGCCGCCTCGCGGGTCGGTTCGGACGCCGTGACAGTCACGAACGGTGGTCTGGACGGCGCCGATCACGACAGCACCGCGGACGCGGTGGTGTTCGGCACCCAGCACCTGAAGGACGTACTCGCCGGCAAGTCGCCCGCGCCCACGCCCAGTCAGATCGAGTGACGTCGTTCCCCCGCACAGTGCCGTGTGACATAGTACTGGCGTGGGCAACCGACTGACCTGCGATGTCGTTGTGGTCGGAGCGGGCATGGTGGGGGCCGCCTGCGCCCTGTACGCGTCCCGGGCGGGTCTCGACGTCGCCCTGGTGGACCGCGGACCGGTGGCGGGCGGCACGACCGGCGCGGGCGAGGGCAATCTCCTCGTCTCCGACAAGGAACCCGGACCGGAGCTCGAACTCGCCCTGCTGTCGGCCCGGTTGTGGACCGAGCTGGCCGACACACTCGGAGCGGCGATCGAGTACGAGCCCAAGGGCGGGCTCGTCGTCGCCTCCGAACCCGACGGCCTGGCGGCCCTGGAGACATTCGCTGCCGGACAACGGAGCGCCGGTGTGACCGCGTCGGGCATCGCGGCCGACGGACTTCGTTCGCTGGAACCCCACTTGGCACCGGGTCTCGCGGGCGGTGTCCTCTATCCGCAGGACGCCCAGGTGATGCCTGCCCTGGCCGCCGCCCACCTCGTACGGGCCTCGGGCGCCCGGCTGGAGACCGGGCGGACCGTGACCGGGGTACTGCGCGGTCCCGGCGGAGCGGTGCGCGGGGTGCGTACCGACCGGGGCGAGATCCACGCCCCGGCCGTGGTGAACGCCGCGGGCACCTGGGGCGGCGAGGTGGCCGCGCTGGCGGGCGTCGGCCTGCCCGTCCTCCCCCGCCGCGGCCATGTCCTCGTCACCGAGCCGCTGCCACGCATGGTGCGGCACAAGGTGTATGCCGCCGACTACGTGGCCGACGTGGCCAGCGACTCCGCCGCCCTGATGACCTCGCCCGTCGTCGAGGGCACGGCGGCCGGTCCGGTGCTGATCGGCGCCAGTCGCGAGCGCGTCGGCTTCGACCGCACCCTCTCCCTGCCGGCCGTACGGGCCCTGGCCGCGGGCGCGACCCTGCTGTTCCCGTTCCTCGAACGGGTCCGGGTGATCCGCGCCTATCTGGGCTTCCGCCCCTACCTGCCGGACCACCTGCCCGCCATCGGTCCCGATCCCCGGGCGCCGGGCCTGTTCCACGCCTGTGGTCACGAGGGCGCGGGCATCGGACTCGCGACCGGCACCGGGCAGTTGATCGCCCAGGTGCTCACCGAGGGCGAGCCGGACCTCGACCTCGCCGCGTTCCGTCCCGACCGCTTCCCCGAGGAGGCCGCTTCGTGAACCCCGTCGAGCGGGCCCGGGCCCGCCCCGGTGCGCCGTTCACCATCACGTTCGACGGCCGGGAGATCGAGGCGCTGCCCGGCCGGACGGTGGCCGCGGCGCTCTGGGCGGCCGGCGTCTTCTCCTGGCGCAGTACCCGCGGCGCGGGCCGTCCGCGTGGAGTCTTCTGCGGGATCGGCGTCTGCTTCGACTGTCTGGTCACCGTCGACGGCCGCCCGAACCTGCGGGCCTGTCTCGTGCCGGCCGAGCCCGGCGCGGACGTCCGTACGCAGGAGGGGACGGGGCACGATGGCTGAGCGTCCGGCGCCGGACCTCGCGGTGCTGGGGGCGGGTCCCGCCGGGCTCGCCGCGGCGCTCGCGGCCGCCGCGGGAGGCGTTCGCGTGGTCCTGGTCGACGCCGCCGGTGAGCCGGGCGGGCAGTTCCACCGACAGCCGGCTCCCGGTCTCGCGGCCCGGCACCCCCGGGTGCCGCACCGTCAGGGGCGCACGTGGCGGCGGCTGCGCGCGGGGCTCGACGCGTATGTCGCCGACGGCCGGATCACGTATCTGGCGGACCATCACGTGTGGAGCGTCGGCGGACAGTCGGCCGCGTACAGCGTGCATGCACTGGTCGGCCCGGCGCAGGAGGAGCCCGTCACGGTGCGCGCCGGGGCCGTGCTGCTGGCGACGGGCGGCTACGAGAGGGTGCTGCCGTTCCCCGGCTGGACGCTGCCGGGGGTGGTCACCGCGGGCGGCGCGCAGGCCATGCTCAAGGGCGGGCTCGTGCTGCCGGGACGCACCGTCGTCGTGGCCGGTGGCGGACCTCTGCTGCTGCCGGTGGCCACGGGCCTCGCCGCCGCGGGCGCACGGGTGGCGGCGCTGGTGGAGTCCGCCCACCCACGTGACTTCGCCCGCCGTGCCCGGCAGCTGAGCGCGGAGCCGGTCAAGTTGGCCGAGGGCGCCCGGTACACGGCCGGACTGCTGCGCCGTCGCGTCCCGGTCCTCACCGGCCACGCGGTGGTCGAGGCGCACGGCGACGAACGGGTGACGGCGGTCACGGTGGCCGCCCTGGACGCCGAGGGCCAGGCCCGGCCGGGCACCCTGCGGCGCTTCTCCTGCGACGCTTTGGCCGTCGGGCACGGCATGCTGCCGCACACCGACCTCGCGGAGGCACTCGGCTGCCGGCTCGAAGGAGCGGGCGTGCACGTCGACGACGAGCAGCGCACCGACGTGCCGGGGGTGTGGGCGGCCGGGGAGAGCACGGGGATCGGCGGTGCCGCCCTCGCGCTCGCCGAGGGGCACGTCGCCGGCCGGTCCGCCGCCGCACGGCTGCGCGGGAGGGAACCCGACCCGCGCGAGTGGGCCGCGGCGGGGCGGGCCCGTACCCGGCTGCGGACATTCTTCGCGGCTCTCGAACACGCCTACGGGCCGCCCGCGTGGTGGCCGGAGCAGGTCTCCGACGACACAGTGGTGTGCCGTTGCGAGGAGGTCACCGCCGGGACCGTGCGGGCCGCGACCGGCCGGCTCGGAGCGGGCGACCTGCGCACCGTGAAACTGCTGACCCGGGCCGGCATGGGCTGGTGCCAGGGCCGGATGTGCGAACCCGGAGTCGCCGCCGTCACAGGTTGTGAACTCATCCCGGGCCGCCGCATGTTGGCCCGCCCCGTACCGCTGGGCGCACTGGCCCGGGAGCCCGGAGAGCACCCCGACACATCAGACCGTGGGTGACATGCCGTCACCACCTCAGGGAGGGAACCGCTCATGACCGACCCGCAGTACCGCCCCTGGCGCGGCGTACTCGTCGCGACCGCGCTCCCCCTGAACACCGATCTGTCCGTCGACCACGGCCGGTTCGCCGAACACTGCGCCTGGCTGATCGACAACGGCTGCGACGGCGTCGTACCGAACGGCTCGCTCGGCGAGTACCAGGTCCTCACCCCCGAGGAACGCGCCAAGGTCGTCGAGACCGCCGTGGCCGCGATCGGCGGTCAGCGCGTCATGCCCGGTGTCGCGGCCTACGGCTCGGCCGAGGCCCGACGCTGGGCCGAACAGGCGCGCGACGCAGGCTGCGCCGCCGTGATGCTGCTGCCGCCCAACTCCTACCGGGCCGACGACCGTTCGGTCCTGGCGCACTACGCCGAGGTCGCCGAGGCCGGTCTGCCGCTGGTGGCGTACAACAACCCGATCGACACCAAGGTCGACCTCGTACCCGAACTGCTCGCCCGACTGCACCGCGAGGGCTGCATCCACGCCGTGAAGGAGTTCTCGGGCGACGTCCGCCGCGCCTACCGTATCGCCGAACTCGCCCCCGACCTGGACCTGTTGGTCGGCGCCGACGACGTACTGCTGGAACTGGCACTGGCGGGTGCCAAGGGCTGGGTGGCCGGATACCCGAACGCGCTGCCCACCGCGACGGTCGAGCTGTACCACGCCGCCGTGACCGGCGACCTGGACACGGCGCGGGTGCTGTACCGCCGACTGCACCCGCTGCTGCGCTGGGACTCCCGCACCGAGTTCGTCCAGGCGATCAAGCTCTCCATGGATGTCGTCGGCCGCCACGGCGGCCCGTGCCGACCGCCGCGCACGCCCCTGCTTCCCGAGCAGGAGGCGGCCGTACGGGCGGCGACAGAGAAGGCCGTCGCGTCGGGACTGACGTAGGCGTTCGGTCAGGTGTCGGCGCCAGCCGACACCTGACCACGGACCACGGACCACGGACCACGGACCACGGACCACGGACCACGGACCACGGACCACGGACCACGGACCACGGACCACGGACCACGGACCACGGACGCACGGACCACAGGCGGCCGACCGTCGCCGCGCCCCGTCCCCACGCTCGCCCCCATCCCCACCCTCGTCCAGAAGGACCCGGCCATGCGCAGCACACTCGTCCTGCACGCCGTCGACTCGCACACCGAGGGCATGCCCACCCGCGTGATCACCGGCGGGATCGGCACCATCCCCGGTGCGACGATGAACGAGCGGCGGCTGTACTTCCGTGAACACCGTGACGACATCAAGCAGTTGCTGATGAACGAGCCGCGCGGGCACGCCGCGATGAGCGGCGCGGTCCTCCAGCCGCCCACCCGGCCGGACTGCGACTGGGGTGTCGTGTACATCGAGGTCTCCGGCTATCTGCCGATGTGCGGGCACGGGACGATCGGTGTGGCGACGGTGCTGGTGGAGACGGGGATGGTGGAGGTGGTCGAGCCCGTCACCACCATCCGCCTGGACACGCCGGCCGGGCCGGTGGTCGCCGAGGTCGCGGTGGAGGGAGGCGCGGCGAAGAGCGTCACGCTCAGGAACGTCCCCTCCTTCTCCGTGGCGCTCGACCGCAAGGCGACGCTGCCGGACGGGCGGACGGTGACGTACGACCTCGCGTACGGCGGCAACTTCTACGCGATCCTGCCGCTGGACGCTTTCGGGCTGCCGTTCGACCGTGCCCGCAAGGAGGACATCCTGGCCGCCGGTCTGTCGCTGATGGAGGCGATCAACGCCGACGGAGAACCGGTGCACCCGGAGGATCCGTCGATCCGCGGCTGCCACCATGTCCATCTCCACGCGCCCGGCGCCACGGCCCGCGGTTCCCGGCACGCGATGGTGATCCACCCGGGCTGGTTCGACCGTTCTCCGTGCGGTACGGGCACCAGCGCGCGCATGGCGCAACTGCACGCGCGGGGCGAGCTGCCCCTGCACACGGAGTTCGTGAACGAGTCGTTCATCGGCACCCGGTTCACGGGCCGGCTGCTGGGCACCACGGAGGTGGCGGGGATCCCGGCGGTGCTGCCGAGCTTCACCGGGCGGGCCTGGATCACCGGCACCGCACAGTACCTGCTGGACCCGGAGGACCCCTTCCCGGCGGGGTTCGTGCTGTAGGCGGCGTCGATAATGTCGGGTGACCGACGAGAAGGGCGCCCCGCCATGGCCGCGCAGCACACCCCCGCCCTGCCCGTACTGGGCGGCCGGAAGCCCAGCTACCGGGAGCGGGTCGCCGAGGCGCTGCGGGCCGCGCTGATCACGGGTGGACTGCGCCCGGGCGAGGTGTACTCGGCGCCCGGACTCGCCGCCCGGTTCGGCGTGTCCGCCACCCCGGTGCGCGAGGCGATGCTCGACCTCGCGAAGGAGGGCCTGGTCGACACCGTCCCGAACAAGGGGTTCCGGGTCACCGAGGTGTCCGAGCGGCAGCTCGACGAGTACACCCATGTCCGCGCGCTGGTCGAGATCCCCACGGTCGTGCGGTTGGCGCGGACCGCGGACCCGGTGTCCCTGGAGGCGCTGCGCCCGGTCGCCCAGGAGATCGTCAGCGCCGCGGCGGCCGGCGACCTCATCGCCTACGTCGAGGCCGACACTCGCTTCCACCTGGAGCTGCTCGCCCTCGCCGGCAACGCGCACCTGGTGGAGGTGGTTCGTGACCTGCGCGGCCGTTCACGCCTGTACGGTCTGACCGCCCTGGCCGCCGCGGGCCGCCTGACGGCCTCCGCCGAGGAGCACCTGGAGCTGCTGGACGCGCTGCTGGCGAGGGACGAGGACGCCGTGCGCGAGGTGATGACGCGTCACCTCGGTCATGTACGGGGTCTGTGGGCGGCCCACGGCTGACCCACCGGCGGCTCTCCGCTCACCGGGCCCTCCCGCGCACCGGCCTGCTCACCGACGGCTCTCCGGCCCTTTCGCTCTCCCGCGCACCGGATCGAACACCCCGCCGAACACGGAGGGGTGGAAACCGACCGGATACGGCCGCTTCCGGCCCTGCCGTGTTCGGTGACGCCCCGCGCAGGGCATCGTGCATACAAGGCGGTGCGGCACCGGTGCCGTCCCGCGCGACCATGCGGGCCAGGGGGTCGTCAACTGCCGTACACGAGGCCGGTGTCGTGCTTCCGGCGCGGTATCAGGGCCCCCTACCATTCACGTGCCCCACGGCAATGGACGCGCGGCGGCCGTCGGTGCCGTGCGTGCGGTGCGTCCTCGGCCGTGCCGGACACCGTGCGGGCCCGGAACGGAGGGGGGACGAGCCATGGCGACACCGGGGCGCACCCGTATGGGGTGGCTGCCGGAGTCGGTTCCCGCCATCGTGCTGGGCGCGGCGGGCACGCTGGTCGTCGGGGTGGTGTGCGGGCTGGTGGTGGACACGTCGGCCCTGGTGGACTCGGGCGGCTATCTGTTCGGCGCGGGGCTGCTGCTCGCCGTCGGCCTGTACGGGAGCACGTACGGGATCGATCTCAAGGAGCTGCGGGCCGACCTGAGCGGTGTGCTGGCGGCCGTGACCGTGGGTGTGCTGCTGAAGGCGGGGTTGATCGCCGGCACGATGCTGCTGGTCTTCCGTCGGCCCGAGGCGCTGGTGCTCGGTGTCGCGGTGGCTCAGATCGACCCGCTGTCCGTCGCCGCGCTCGGCCGTGACGGGCGGATGTCGCCGCGTGCGCGGTCGTTGCTGACGGCGTGGGCGTCGTTCGACGATCCGATGACGGTGCTGCTGACGCTGTACCTCGCGGGATACGCCTACACGGCCGCGGGGCACCCGGGTGCGCCCGAGATCGCGGGCGGCGGCGGGGGCGGCTATCTGGTGGGCCTCGGCCTCAACGCCGCGCTGCTGGCCGCAGTGGTGCTGGTGTGGTGGGCGGGGCGTCGGGTGGCGGCGCGGTTGCCCGACACCGTGTCCGTGCGGCGGACGAGGGGTGCCGTGACGGTGCTGCTCGTGCTGGTGACGGTGGTGCTCGCGGCGGCGGGGCAGTTGATGCTCGCGGTGGCGCTGGCGGGGCTGGTGGTGCGGGCCACGGTCCTGGACAGGGTGCTGGGGCGGGCGGTGGGCGGTGCGTTCCTCGCCGCGTTCGGGGCGCTCGGGCTGCTGCTCGCAGAGGGGGTGGCGTGGTGGCCGGGCTTCGTGCTCGGGGCGGCGGCGTTCCTGGCGCAGGCGGTGGTGGCCCTCGGGGTGATGCCGCTGTTCATCCGGGGACTGGGGCGCGGCGACCGGATCGCGCTGGGCCTGGGGCAGCAGAACGGCATCACGGCCGTGCTGATCGCGCTGACCCTGGAACGCGACTTCCCCGGTACGGCGGCCACGGTGGGCCCGGCCGTCATCACGGTGAACGTCCTGCACGGCATCTCGCAGACCCTGCTCGCCCGTTCGCCCGGCGCGCGGTGGCCGCGGGGCCGCGGGGAACTCCGCGCGGACGAGCTGCGTCCCTGCCGGCACGAGCCGCGGGTGGCGGACGAGAAGTCGGTCGCGTAGCCGCGGCGGGCGGACGCCCGGGAACTCGAACGGTTCCCGGCGCGTGAGGAGTTGTACGGAGTGGGCGGGGCCGACGGGGTCCGCGGGGTCGTACGAAGGCCGGAGCAACGGGGCGGCCGGACGGGGAGCGGCGTATGAGACAGGGGACGGGACACGGTCGGCGGGGGGCACCGCCCGGTGGCCGTCCGCCCGGCGTCCGGCCGGCGGAGCGGGCCACCGCGCCGCCTCGCGGGTCACGGTCCCCTGTACGCGGCGCTCACGGGTTCACGGCGGCCTGCGGGGCGGCGCTGCTGCTGGCGGGCGCCGCCGCGCCGGTGTCCGCCGCGCCGGCGGCGTCCGGGGAGCGGGACGTGCAGTTGGTGTACTGCCTGGCCGCCGCGCACCGTACCGACCTGGTCGCGGCCGCGGTCGCCCTGGGATTGCTGACGCCGGACGGTACGGCGGCCGGGGACTCGGTGCGGCCCGTGGGATCCGGTGGGCGCATGACGCTCCAGCGGTGGGCCGGGCAGCGCGAGGATGACTTCTCGCGGGCGTGTTCGGCGCTGATGACCTCCGCGGCCGGCTCACGGGCGGCGTCCGCGCAGGGCTCCGGGGGCGAGGACGGCTGGTTCGTGACGTTCCTGAAGGGGCTGCCCGTGCTGGCGGTGGGTGCGCTGCTCACCCTGGGCGGCCAGCTCTCCGAGCGGGTGTCGTCCGAGCGGCGGCAGTCGAGGCAGCGGCTGCGGACCGACGAGGCGGCGTTCCGGGGGGCGGCGCGGGCGTATCTGACCGCGTACGAGGGGGACGCGGACGCCGATCACACGGCGGTGCGGTCGGCGCGGGAGACGCTGACCGGGACGCTGTTCCAGGTGTCGGGTCCGGGGGCCCGGCGGCGGGCCGCGGTACAGGCCGTCGAGGGGCTGCCACTGGCGGAGCCACTGCCTTCGGCGCGTGCGGGCACGGTGTTCGGCACGGACGGTCGCGCCGCCGAGTCGCGGGCGGCCGGGGACGCCGTGAACCGGGTGCTGCGCGCGGTGTCGGACCTCGACCGGGGTTTCGCACACTGGGCTTGGCGCACGGTGCGGGAGTGGCGGGTCGGCCGTTCCGGGTCGGGAGCGGCCGTATGACCGAGCCGGTTCAGGACAACCCGTACGGCGTGAACGTGCCGGGCAGCAAGACGAGTCTGCCGTGGCTGCCGCCGTCGGTGCTGGACGACCATCCGCTGGTGCCGTGGGTGGAGGACAGCCACGCCGGTCAGTGGGTGGACGTCGATCACGCCCTGGACCAGGTGAAACAGTTCGAGCAGTGCCTGAAACGGCTGCCGGAGATGATCCTTCCGAAGGTGGACACGGGGCATCTGGTGGTGGTGACGGGACCCGTCGGCATGGGCAAGACGACCCTGATCCACCGGTGTGTGCATCTCGCCCACCAGCACCTGAAGCGCTTCGAGGAGTACTTCGCACGGGTGTCGCAGCAGGCCCCGCCGCCGGCCCCGGGTCAGCCGGAGGTCATCCGGCCGCCGCACCCGTATGTGGCGATGACCGGCGGGTACGACAATCGCGCGAACGGCATCAGCACGGACGCGCGCGGGCAGTTCGCGTCGACGCAGGACATCAACGCCGCTCTGCGCGACAAGATCGTCGACGAGTTGAGCGGGTACCTCCCCGAGAAGACCTTGCAGCGGGTCCGGGGCGAGCAGGACGTCCACGAGGCGTTCAAGGCGCTCAGCAGGCTGCTCGCCCAGCAGGACGCGCTGCTGCTGGTCCTGGTGCCGCACATGGACTGGCGGGACGACATGGGGTCCGTGCGCACGGACTTCCTGAGGTCGTGTCTGAAACATGCGCGGAGCCGGATCGTACTGTTCGTCGAGGTGTGCCACCAGAATCCCGACACGGCACACGAAGTGGTCGAGGAGATCTGGCCGGACTCCGCGCTCACCCATCTCAAGCTCGGCAGCCTCACCTCGGAGGACACCGTGAAGTTCAGCCAGTCCGCCCGCGGGGACCATCCCGACCCCGACGCGCCGGTCACCTCGGGGGCCTGGCTCACCTCCGACGTACGGCAGTTGCGCAAGAGGTACTTCAGCATCGCCGAGGAGCAGAGACGCACGGGTGGCGAGGTCATCGTCACCGCGGCCGACCTCGGCGCCCCCACCCTGGACATGACGGCGATGGCCCGCAATCCGTCGGCCGGTGCCCCGGTGCCCAGACAGTCCGCTCCCCCGCCGGGCTCCTGACCTCCGGCACCCGCACCTCCGCGGTGCCGCGCGGCCCCCGCGTCGCACCGCGAATCCGGCGGATCCCGCCCGCAGTGACCCCCGCACCCCGCCCCGCCGCTCGGAAGCCGAATCCGGACACACGAGGAGTGCCATCGTGGCCCCAGACCGTGGAGACATCTGGCACGAGAACCCCTTCCCGCTGATCCCGGTCGTACGCCTCGGTCCGGCGTCCGACCTGGGAGACCCCACCGTGCGGGGGGCCGACTCGGGCAACGCCCACATCGACACCCCGCTCGTCGAGGATCTCCAGGCACTCGTCGACGACTACTTCGCGCCGCCCGCCGCGCCCGGCCGGCGTGGCCGGGCCATCGCCCTGGTGGGCGGGTTCGGTCTCGGCAAGAGCCACGCGCTGCGCCGGATGTACCAGAAGGTGCGTGAGCGGCACCCCGAGTCGGCGATGTGGATCGTGGACGAGCCGGCGCAGGACATGGGGCGGCTCTACCGTGACCGGCTGCGCGGTCCCGGCGACTCGCCGCAGGGCCGCCAGGCCTTCGAGGAGCTGGTGCGGGACTACTACGCGTACGTGACGGCGGGCTGGGTGGGCGCTCAGGACGACGATCCGCGCCGGGACACGCTCCAGGAGATCGCGACCGGGCTGCGCGAACGCACACTGGACCCGGACAAGGTGGTGGCGGCACTGCGCTACGACCCCGAGGTGATCCACGCCGACCTGCGGGGCACGCTCGGCGAGGTCACGGAGCACCGCCGGTTCGCGACCGCGCTGGCCCTGCTGCTGGAGCCGCCGTTCAAGCGCATGGTGTGGAACTGGCTCGGCGGCGAGGAGCCTGCCGAGCCGTTGCGCGAGCGGGGCATCACCGAGGCGATCGGCCCGTCCGGCGGCGGGGCGGGCACCGCGGCCGGTATCGACCGGGTCTTCGACGCGCTGGCGGTGCAGGGCTTCCTGCACGGCCGGGTCGGCACCCCCTACATCCTGCTGCTCGACTCCCTGGAGAAGGTGCTCGACTGGCCGGAGGAGAACCGGCGCACCTTCCTGGACGCCTTCGAGCGGCTCGTCAACATCTATACGAGCCACGGCGGTCTGCTGGTCTTCTGCACCCCGCCCGAGGGCCTGCGGACACTGCGGGCGAGCATGCACGAGCGGGTGGTGCAGCTGTGGCCTACGGGCCTGAGCGACGAGCACACCCGGGAGCTGGTCGCCAAGTACCTCGCGGCGAGCGGCGAACGGGCGGCCGCCGGGACGCCGGTCACGGGACCGTTCCAGGAGGAGGCGCTGCGGCTGCTGCACGAGCTGACCGAGGGCGTGCCGCGCGAGGTGCTCAAGGTGTGCCGGCTGGCGTGGCAGCTCAGCGAGGAGCCGGAGGTTCCCGGCGCCCCCGCCGAGGCCCAGGTGCCGGTGGTGCGTTCGGTGACCGGGGCGACGGTGCTGAAGGCGGTGCGGCAGCTGCACGAGCGGGTCTCGTACCGGCAGGTCCTCAACGACGTGCACGAAGCGCTGGACCTGGGGCAGTGGCGGATCGCCTCGCGTGATCCGGTGCCGGCGCGGCTGTCGCGTTCGCCGGGCGGCCGGGACGAGGTGGTGCACTGGCTGTCGCCCGCTCCGAACGCCTACCTGGCGGTGATCCACACCCGTTCGGTGCTTCTGGCCGACGACGCCGAACGCGTCGCGGCCCATGTGCACGGGCTGCGCAGCGCGGTGCGCCCGGGGCGGTTCGAGGCGCTGCTGGTGGTCAACGGGCTGGTCTCGCAGGCGATGCAGGACCGGCTGGGACGGGCGATCGGGTCGCGGCCGCTCGTGTACCGGCAGGGCGGGTTCGCGCAGAGCGTGCACGAGGCGCTGTTGCAACTGGAGCGGCGTCTGGTGGAGGAGCAGCGGGAGGGCGAGCTCGCCGAGCTGGGCGAGCAGATGCGGCGCGATCTGGAGCAGCAGCAGTCGGCCCACCTCGTCGAGCTGCGCCGCGTGTTCGCGACGCTGGCGATGGAGGCGCAGCCGGGTGCGGCCGGGGTGCCGACGACGACCGTACGGACCCCGGGTGAACCGGACGCGGGTGTCGCGGAGTTGCCGGTGCCGGTGCGGCGCAGGTTCCTCGACGCGCTGGCGATGCTGGAGACGGTGACGCGGCGGGTGGCCGGGCGGGCGGTGAACCGGCGGGCCGCGGCGACGGCCGCGGAGCTCAGCATGCTGGGCTGCGCCACGCTGGTGCGGCAGTTGACGGAGGAGTTCCGGGGCGCGGTGGCGGCCTGGGTGCGCAGCGCGGTCCCCGGTGCGCCGACCGAGCTCCAGCTCGGTGAACTGCGCCGGATCTGCCGGGAGTACGAGTGCGCGGTCGAGGTGCTGCCGGTGCATCTGCTGGGCGATGCCGAGCCCCCGCATCCGCTGACTCCGGCGCGTGCGGTGGAGGTGCTCGCGGAGGAGGTGTGGGGCTCGCTCAGCGCGGCCGGCGTGCCGTGAGCCCGCCGTCGGTCCGGCCGCTCAGCGGGGTGGCGGTGTGGTGACAGCGCCGACGGCCTGCGCCAGTCCCTGAAGGCGGCGTTCGGCGTTGTCGACCTGCCGCTGATCGAGGGTGACGCCGAGCAGGAAGGCGCCGGGCGACGTCCAGTGGACGTACACGGCGCCCTCCTGCACATCGAGGACGAGCCGGTCCACGGGGGCGCGGCCGGGGACGGGCGGGGCGACCAGGGAGAGCGCGTCGGTGAGACGGACGAGGTGGCCGCGCAGGCTGCGGGAGAGGTCACGGTAGGCGGTGCGCCGGGTGCGGACGCTGACGTCGATGAAGCGTGGGCCGACCTCATGGGCGTCGAACACGTCGCCGACGCAGACCAGGGTCCAGTCCCGGTAGTAGCCCGCGTAGTGCAGGTCGGTGGTGTTCACGTGGGTGCGCCACAGGCTGCGGAGCTGCTCCTCGTAGACGACGTCCGGCGCGGCGGCCGTACCGAAGTCGACGTGCGGACCGTCGGGGCCCGCTCCCGTGCGCGGGTGGGCCTTGGCCTCGGGGTCGCCGCCGGGCTTCTCGTCGGGCAACGAGTGCACCTCGGTGCGGATCCGGGTGACGAGGTGGTTCATGGCGGCGTCCATCGCGGGGACCCCCTCGGGCAGGTCCGTCACCGCCGCCAGGAACTCGCCGGGGCGGGCGCGCCCGCCCCACAGACCGCCGCGCGTGTTGGCGACGACCGTGCGCATCAGTTCACCGGTGCCCAGCGGCCGCAGGACCGCCCCGAGGTCCTGGGCGCACAGCAGCAGCCGGCTGCCGGGCAGCGCCTCGCTCTCCTCCTCGTCGCCCGGTTCGGCGACCAGGCTGCTGAGCGGGGCGCGCGGGAGGCGGAAGACGGTGAAGTCGAGGATGCCGTTGCTGTAGTGGGACAGCGAGCGGATCCGGGGCGTCCCCACGACCTCCTCCTCGCACAGCGCGGTGATCCGGCCGTGACGCTTGTCGGTCCAGTGGGACTCCTTCAGCGTGTGCGTGCGGTGGGCTATGGGGGCTGCCACGGGTGCTCGCCTTTCGGTGGTGGGTGCGGGGCCGCTCGCGGCCGGCCGGCGTCGGCGGTGCGCTACACGTCGGGCAGTTCCAGGTCGATGTCGTAGCCCGACTGGGGTGCCGGGCGGGCGGTCTCGGCGGTGGTGAGCTGGTCGAGGTGCTGGCTCACCCGGCGCCCGTCGGGGCGGTGCGCGACGCCGAGGTCACGCAGCCGGCTCAGCGCGACCCCGGCGAGCGCGGCCGCCTCGTCGCGGCGGCCGGCGGTGGCGAGCGTGGCGGCCAGGGAGTTCTCCGCGGCGGCCACCCAGGGATGGGCCTGGCCCAGCTTGTGGGTGAGGAGGTTCAGCGCGTGCCGGCCCACCTCCTCGGCCAGCCGGACCTCGCCCGTGGCCCGCAGGTACACGCCGTGGCGCACCTGGCACAGGGCGGTGTACGGGTGCCCCGGGCCGAATCGCCGGGCGAGGGTGTCCCCGCACTGCCGGGCCTGCTGTTCGGCCTCGTCGGCCTTGCCGAGGGCGTGCAGGTCGGCGGCGTAGCTGAACTGGCAGCGCAGGGTGTCGAACCGGTCGGCGCCGAAGCGGCCGATGTACAGGCGCAGCGCCCGCTGGTCGCGTTCGTGGGCGAGTTCGTAGCCGTAGCGCGGGTCCTTGACCGCCGGGAAGCCGTCGGCGAGGCGGCGTTCGCTGACGGCGAGGCCCACTTCGGTGTTGAGACGGTCGCCGTCCCAGATGTCGCCGTGCCGGCGCAGCCGCTGGCGCAGCAGGTCGTGGGCCTCGCCGTCGCGGCCCGCGGCGCGGTAGAGGTAGGCGAGCAGGTCGGCGCTGTCCCAGGCGACCTCGTCGTCGGCGCCGCCGACGGCCTGCCGGTAGCGGAAGCGTTCCTGGACGCGGCTGAGGGCGCGGGCGACACGGCCGGTGAGGGCCTCGGTGAGGGCGACGTTGTACTCGACCTGGATGGTGGCGGGATGCTTCCAGCCGAGCAGCAGTTGCAGTCCGTCCAGGGCGGGGCGCAGTTGGAGCAGGGCGTCGTCGAACCTGCCGAGGGTGCGCAGGGTCGCCGCGTAGGAGTCGGCGGACAGCAGGGTGCGGGGGTGGGTGGTGCCGAGGAGTCTGCGGTGTCCGCCCAGTGCCTCCTGGGCGAGACGGCGGGAGGTGTCGTAGTCGCCGCGCAGACGGTGGGCGCGGGCGGTGAAATTGAGCAGCCTCAGGTACTCGGGGGACTGCTCGTCGCCGTCGGCCCGCCAGTTGTCGCGGGCGCGGGCGGCGATCTCCAGGAGCCGGACGAGGTCGGCGGACTCGGCACGCCGGCTGAGGGCGCTGAGGTGGCGCAGCAGCGAGCGGCGCACCCGGGGCCGGGGGTCCTCCCACAGGCGCAGTGAGTACACCTCGCGGGCCCAGTCGGCGGGCAGGTCCTGGTGCTCCTGGGGGGCGTACTCGGCGAGGATGCCCCGGAGCACCGACTCGATGTGGTGGCGGTCCTCGTCGGCCATGCCCTCCCTGATCAGGTCACGCAGCGCGTGGTGCTGGGCGAGGGGCTGCGCGGCGCGGTCGAAGTCGACGTCCAGCAGGCCGACCTGGGCCAGGGCCCACAGGGCGACACTCACCATGTGCTCGTCGGGCAGCTGCACGTCGTCGGGGTGGCGGGTGCCGGGGGTGGGCGGCCGGTCGGCGTCGTCGTCGCGGGCCAGCTCGGACAGGATGCGGCGCGAGCGCAGCAGTTCCAGGCCCATGCCGCGGCCGGTGAGCAGGGAGGCGGCGTTCAGCAGCCAGCCGAGCGCGTCGTGTTCGGGGCTCTCGGCGCGCCACGCGACGGCGCCGGGGGTGGACTGTACGACGCGCCGGGCGACGCGGACCATCACGGCGAGCGGGGCCGCGCCCTCGGTGTGGCGCAGGAGTTCGGTCTTGCCTGCGCGGTACTCGGCGAGCACGTCGCCGACCGCGGCGCGCAGGGCGGCGTCCGGGTTCATGTGGTCGTCGCGGCGATGGACCGCGGCGCGTTCGGCGAGGCAGTGGGCGGCCAGGTGCAGGGCGTGCGGGACGAAGTCCACCACGTTCCCGAGCTGTCCGGCCTGCTGCTCGGTGATCTCCGGGACCCGCTCGGCGAGCAGCGCGCGGCTCTCCTCGAGGGTCATCGGGGGAATGGCCAGGGGGGTCAGGTGCGGGGGGCGGGTCTCGGGGACGCCCGGGGTGCCGGGGGCGCCGGCCGGGGTCTCCGGCTGCGGGGGGAGACGGCTGGTGATCAGAACGTGCCCGCGCTCGTGCGGCACGGGCAGCAGGCCGTCCAGGGAGGCGGGGTCGGTGACGCCGTCGTAGACGAGCAGCCAGGTGCCCAGGTCGTCGTCAGGACGGGACAGGCGGGTCAGCAGACGGGAGACACCGGCGTCGTCGGCGCTGGAGCCGAGCCGTTCCTCGGGGCTGCCGAGGCGGCCGGCCAACCGCGCGAGGCCGCGCTCCACGCGCTGCCGCTCCCAGGAACGCACCCACCACACCACGTCGTAGCCGGCGCCGTAGCGATGGCACAGTTCATAGGCGACCTCGCTCTTGCCCCAGCCGCTGGGCCCGTGCAGGACCGCGCAGTTGCCGTCGCGGCCGGCGGCGCGCAGAGTGCCGTCGAGCCGGGCGAGCAGGTCCCCCCGGTCGACGAACCCGCCGCCGCGCACGGTGAGGTTGGTGGTCTCGGGCAGCCGGGGGAAGCGGGCCGCGGCACGCGGCGCGGCGTGCTCGGCGGTGCCGAGGCCGAGGCCCCGGTACAGCAGCCGCAGCGCCTCCTCCTCGGTGGTGCCGCGCAGGTCGATCCGCTCGTGGTGCGCGGCCTCGGTGTGCGGGAACGGTTCGTCGACCAGGACGATGCGTACGTCGGTGTGAGAGAGTGCGCCGATCTGGGCGAGCAGCGTCTCGTCGGCGTCGTCGGGCGACAGGAACAGCAGGGCGCCGCCGGAGTCGGGGCGTTCGCCGGTGTAGGTGTCGGCGCGGCGCAGTTCGGTGCGTACTCCCTGCGCGGCGAGCCGGTCGCGCAGCCAGGCGGCCCAGGGCGCGTGCCGGGTGGAGTGGACGACGGTGACATCGGTCAGCCGCGCGGTACGACGGTCGCGCAGCCAGTCGGCGAGCCGCTCGTAGTAGGGGCGCAGGCCGGTGACGGTGCCGGCGTCCTCGGCCTCGACGGCGAGGCTGCGGCTGTCCTGGTACATCGGGTTGTACGGGATCTCCAGGAAGGGGATGTCGTCCTCGCCGAGGGTGCGGGCGATCGGGCCGAACTTGCGGCGCACCCGCTCGCGCGCGTTGCGCAGCCGGTCGTGGACGCCGACGTCGCTCTTGAGGCCGAGGGTGAGCAGCCGCGGGGGGCGGTCGGCCCGGCGCGCCGTGAGGTCCTCGGCGAGGGCGGCCGCTCCGTCGATGGACCAGGCGGTCATGGCGAATCCGACGACGAGCGCGTCGGCGTAGGCGGCGGGCCGGGTCGCCTCCGCCGCTTCCGGCGTGTCGGGGACCGGTGCCTCGATCAGGACGTGGTCGTAGGACGCGGCGACGGGGTCGGCGCCGAGGGCCGCCAGCGCGGGGCCGACGACGGCGGTCGTACGGACCTCGCCGGGTGCGGGCGGGGGGAGCTGGGCCGAGGGGCCGTCGGCTGCGGAGCGGCCGTTGACGACGAGGACGCTGCGGTTGGCCTCCGCGAGGATGTCGGCGGCGTTGCGCAGGGTGGTGCTCAGGCCGAGGTTCTCGGAGGTGGCGAGGAAGACGGCGAACGAAGCTCGTCCGTCAGGTGGGTTGACGTCTGGCATGACCTCTCCGCTCGGCGCGGCGCGACAGGGAAGGCGACAAGGAAAGCGACAGGGAAAGCGACAGGGACGGCGGCTGAGAAGGCGACGGGGAAGGCGGCAGGGCTGGGCGGCACCACGGGTAAATATTCGCAAAACGGACACAGAGGTGTCAGTATAGGGTCGCTCCGCGCACCGGGCGCTCATGCGCTCTCTTTGTGCCCGGTGACGAACGGATCACCCTCCGCGCAACCGGCGTACACCCGGCGCAGGACCACGCCGAGCACGGACTCCGGCAGGGCGGCGACGTCCTCGGGTGCGAGTGCGGTGAGGTCCAGGACGGTGGACTCGACGTCGGGCGTCGACCCACCGGCCCCACCCGCACGGGCCTCACCAGGGGCGACGCCTTCGGCTTCGGCCACGGTGTCCACTCCATGAGGTCTCGTGGACCGCCGCGGCGGCCCTCCGGACGCCTGCGCGCCGGCAGGCTACGGGACTGCCGTTTCAGGGTAGCGCCGAGGCCCGCTCCCGCGGCAGCGGTGGGAACCCATCGAGCGCCGGGGCGCCCACAATCGCCTCCCGGAAGGCACCCGTTGACTCATTCGTGATGTTGACGCTGGACGCACCACGAACGAATACTGGTCGAACAGAGTGCGCCGCCGACCACGCCGGGCCGGGTCCGCTGCGTACGTCTTCGGGGGGAAGCGGATGAGTCGACCGCCACTGCGCCATGCCGAGCCGCCCTGGCCGAGGGCCGCCGACGTGGAAGCGTCACAGGCGGCGGGCTGGGTGCCGTACCCGTTCCACTCCTTCGTCCTCAAGGTGCACAGCCGGTGCGACCTGGCATGCGACTACTGCTACATGTACCGCTCCCATGACCAGAGTTGGCGCACACAGCCGCGCACGATGGCCCCGGCGACCGTGGCCCGCGCCGCCGAACGCGTCGCCGCGCACCTGTCCGCGCACGGCGTCACGGAGGCGGGTGTGGTCCTGCACGGCGGCGAGCCCCTCCTGATCGGGGACACAGAACTCACCCGGACGGTACGGGTGTTGCGCGCGACAGTCGGTGACGGCATACGACTGCACCTCTCGCTCCAGACCAACGGCCTACGGCTGACCCGGCAACGCTTGGACCTGTGCGGCGAGTTGGGCCTGCGAATCGGCGTGAGCACCGACGGGGGGCGGGCCGCGCACGACCGGCACCGGCGCGGCGCCGACGGACGCGGCAGCCACACCAGGGTCCGGACGGCGCTGCGCCTCCTCGCCGAGGACGTCTACCGCCCGCTGTTCGGCGCCCTGTTGTGCACGATCGACCTGCGCAACGACCCGGTGCGCACCTACGAGGATCTCCTCGAACACCGCCCGCCGGCCGTCGACTTCCTTCTTCCGCTGGGCAACTGGGACACCCCGCCGCCGGGGCTGGACCCCGCCGGGCGGCGCACCCCCTACGCGGACTGGCTGTGGGCCGTCTTCGAGCGCTGGTACGACGCCCCGGCCCAGGAGACGCGGGTACGACTCCTCGACGACCTGCTCGCGCTGCTGCTCGGCGGCACCCCGCGGACGGAGTCGCTCGGCCTGGCCCCCGTGCGGTACGCGGTGGTGGAGACGGACGGCTCCCTCGCCCAGGACGACGCCCTGCGCACCGCCTACGACGGCGCCGTCCGCACCGGACTCGACATCCGGCGCCACTCCTTCGACGAACTCCTGCGCCATCCGGGCGTCGCGGCCCGCCAGTGGGGCGCCGACGGCCTGTGCGCCCGGTGCCGGGCCTGCCCGCTGCACCGGGTGTGCGGCGGCGGCCACTACGCGACCCGCTACCGACACGACACCGGGTTCGCCAACCCGAGTGTGTACTGCGCGGAACTGACGGAACTGATCGGCCGGGTACGGCACCGACTGCGGGCGGACATGACGGGAACCGGCCTGACGCGGGGGGACACGGGGTCGAGGCGGGATGGGGAACGGCCGACCGACTCGGCACAGGAACGGCCGGACGACACGGCGCGAAAGCGGCACACCGACCCGGCACAGGGACGACAGGCAGACCCGGCACAACAACAGCACACCCAACCGGCACAGGGACGACAGCCAGACCCGGCACAACAACAGCAGACCCACCCGGCACAGGGACGACAGGCAGACCCGCGGCAGGATCCGTCGACCGGTCGGCGCCGGAGTTCGCCTCCCGCGCGGGGACCTGCCCCCGGGGCCGATCGGCGACGAGGCGCGGATCCGGGCCGGTGGCGGGGTCCGGGTGCGACGGGAGCGGAGGTGGCATGACGCCGTCGCCGCATCGTATGCCGGGCGAACTGTTCGACGAGGTCGCCGCGGGCGGGGGCGGGGCCGGCGCCCTGCGGTTGCTGGCCCGCGCCGAGCACAGCCGGCGCCTGGCCAGCATGTACGCCGCGACGGCCGCGGCCCGGGCGGCCGGGGGACCGGTGGCCGAGGAGGCCGGGCGCGCCTGGGAGCTGTTCGCCGCCGCCACGCGCGCGGCTCCCGAGGCGGCGGCCGCCGTGCTGACCCACCCGGCGGCCGGACCCGCCCTGTTCGGACTGCTCGCGCACCTGACGCGGCGGGACGATCCGGAGCGATCGCCCGTGCGGTGGTTCACCGCGCTGGCCGCCGCCGCGGCGGTGCACGCGGAGTTGCCGGGGCGGGTGGAGTGGCCGGTGGACGGCCCGTGGGTGGTGCTGCCGTCGCTCGGCAGGGCCCGATTCCCCGAGGCGGGCTCCGGGGGCCGGGCCGAGATACGCGTCGATGCGGCCGGCCGGGCCCGGCTCTCGCTGCGCGGACACTCCCCCGGCGCCGCTCCCGGAACCCTGACGGTGCCCGCGTCCCCGTACCGCAGCGCGGGCCGCTGGCACGGGGCGCACCTGCTCGCCACCTTCGACTCCGGCGCCCCGCTGCTGCTCGACGTCCTGGACCAGCCGGGATTCCCGAACGCGGCGCGCTGCCCCGACGACCTGGACGCCGACGAGGTGCGCCGCTGGGCGGCGGTGGCACGCGAGGCCTGCGGTCTGCTGCGCACGGACCACCCGGAGCTGTACACGGAACTGGCCGCGGGGCCACGCCTGTTGGTGCCCCTCGTCGGCCGTGGCCAGGGAACCGTCAGCGGGAGCAGCGCGGAGACGTTCGGGTGTGTGGCGATGTCCCGGCCGACGACGGGGCCGGGCTTCGCGGTGACGATGACGCACGAGATGCAGCACAACAAGTTCGCGGCGCTGCTGCACCTGTTCGACCTGCTGGAGCCGGGCGGCCCGGAAGGCTTCTACGCCCCCTGGCGCCCCGACCCGCGTCCCCTGCTCGGCCTCTTCCACGGCGCGTACGCCCATCTCGGCGTGGCACGCTTCTGGGCTCGGCAGCGCGAGACGGAGCCGGACCCGGGACTGCGTACGGAGGCACACATGCAGTTCGCTCGCTGGCGCCTGGCGGCACGGGAGGCGACGCTCGTGACCCTGGCCTCGGGCCGGCTCACGCCCCTGGGCGTCCGTTTCGCCGACCGGATGCTGCGGACCCTCGACGCCTTGTGCCGACTGCCGGTCCCCGCGAGTGCCAGGCACCGCGCCGAATCGGCGGCCCGCGCGCACCGCGCGGCGTGGCGGGAGCGCAACGGGAGCACGGCGCGGATGCTGTCGGCGTGAACCCGGATCCGCAGACCGCGCGGAGAAACGCAGAAGACCCCTGATCGACAGGGGTCTCAGCTGTAGCTGGTGTCCGAGGGGCGAGTTGACCACGGCCGATGCGCTCGTGATCGCGCAAGGGCGGCTCCGGCCAAGACCCACGGATCCGACAGGAGGGCCACTCTTCGCGCTGTCACCATCGTCAATGTGGGCAGCGTGGAGTTCTGTTCGCTCCCGTGGGATGGCTGCTGCGCGTGGTGCTGCCGCAGGCGGGGGCGGTGGTCGCGGCGGGTGCGGGCCTGTTGCTGCTCATCGGGCTCGGCCAGTTGCTGTTGAGCCGCGCCGCCGACGTCAAGGACGTCATGCTCACCTCGTGCGGGTGGCCCCTGGGCGCCGGGCTCACCCGGCTTCGTACGCGGGCCTCGTAGCCGGGTTCGAAAGCCCAGCTTTCGACGCCCGGCAACCCGGCTCTCGACTGGTGGGTGACCGGCAGTGGAAGGGTCGGTGAACTGGGACATCTCCAGTTGCCGGGTGTTGTGCGAGCACTGCAGGGTTGGGGCCGACCGCCGTTCCCCTCACCATGGAAGTGCTCGACTGTGCGTCTGCTGACGTTTCTCGCCGCCCTTGTTGCCGTTCTCTTCGTCGCCACTCCGGCGCAGGCACACATCCGTGCGACTTCGGTCGCGGTCGATCTGCGCAGCCAGGGCGACGACGTCACGGCTGTCGTCGACGTGGAGTACGACGTCCTCGCCCGGCTGCTGAGCCTCGACGGTGTCCTGAGCCCGGACGCGGCCGGCGCGGACGGCACGGCCGCCGAGGTGCCGACCGGGGTGCGGCGCAGTTCGCTGGACGCGCACGCGAGCGACGTGGCGGCGTACGTCGGCGAACGGCTGCGGCTGAGCCGCGGCTCGATCGGGTGCACCGCTGCGGACGGTGCCCGCGTCGAACTCGCCGACTCCGGCGCGGTGCGGGTCGCGCTCGCCTACGACTGCCCGGCGTCCGGCGCGCTCACCGTCCGCAGCGACATCTTCCGCGCCTCCGACGGCGTCATCGACGACACCACCACGATGGTGGCCTACGACATCGATGGCCGCCGCGGTACGACGTTGCTCGACACCGCCCGCACCAGCGTCACGGTGGGGCACACCGACCTGCTCAGCGAGATCCCGCGGTTCGTCCGGCTCGGGGCGGAGCACCTGCTCTTCGGGCTCGACCACGTGCTGTTCCTGCTGGCGCTGCTGCTGGGCGCGAAGCGCCTCCGCGACGTCGTCGAGGTCGCCACGGCCTTCACGATCGCCCACTCGGTGACCCTGGTGCTGGCCGCGATCGGCTGGGTCAGCGTGCCCGGGTGGATCGTCGAGCCGCTCATCGCGCTGTCGATCGCGTTCGTCGCGCTCGACAACCTGCTCTCGCCGAAGACGCGTCACCGGCTGCCCGTGGTCTTCGGTTTCGGGCTGCTGCACGGGCTCGGCTTCGCGGGCGCGCTCAGCGTCGACGGGCCGCTGTCGGCCTCGACGCTGGCCGACCTGGTCTCCTTCAACGTCGGCATCGAA
This sequence comes from Streptomyces sp. NPDC059582, assembly GCF_042735715.1. NCBI lineage: Bacteria > Bacillati > Actinomycetota > Actinomycetes > Kitasatosporales > Streptomycetaceae > Streptomyces > Streptomyces sp. NPDC059582. Next base: position 60,162 of record NZ_JBHWCC010000023.1, on the reverse strand, counting down.
CTCGTCCAGTTGACGATCATCGCGCTCATCTTCCCGGCGCTGCTGTTCCTGCGCAGGGCCGCGACCACGCCGGTCGCCGCCCGCGCCCTCACGCTCGGCACCGTCGCGGCGACCATCGCCGTCGCAGGTGCCGGTCTGGTCTGGTTCGGCGAACGCTCCCCGCTCCTGACCTGACACCCACCTCCCCGCACTCTCAAGGATCCCGATGTCCGTGTTCACCTGGACACGCGCACACATGCGCGCTGTCCTGTACACCACCATGCTGGGGCTTGCCTCCACTGTGGTGGCGGGCCCGCTCACGCTGTACGCGGCGACCGCCATCGACCCGCCGGAGGCCACCGTCAGCGGCGTCGCGTACGTCGACGCCAACGGCGACGGCCGACGCAGCTCCGACGAGGCCGGCCTGGCCGGTGTGCGCGTCTCCGACGGCACGGCCACCACCACGACCGCCGCCGACGGCTCCTACTCGCTGACGATCTCCACCGACCGTCGCAAGACGGACATCGTGTGGGCCGGTCAGCCGCGGGGCTACCGGTTCGGCCTGGACGAGTACAAGGAGCCGAGGTTCTGGGCGAACCTCGGCCAGCTCGCCGACGACGCCACGCCGACCGCGGACTTCGCGCTCGTCCGTGACGAAATCTCCGACGGCGACACCTTCTCCTGGGCCAACATCGCCGACCCGCACGTCAACGCGCAGCTGCCCGACCAGATCCGCGAGATCAACTCCACGGGCACCGACCTGCGCTTCATCGCGGTCAGCGGCGACCTCACCAACGACGCCAGCCAGGGACACTTCGACACGTATCGTCTCGGCACCCAGCAGTCGGCCGTCGGCGTGTGGCCGGCCGTCGGCAACCACGAGTACGCGAGCGGGTCGGCGTACGAGGACAAGATCGACAACTATCGCAAGAACGTCGGTCCGGAGTGGTACTCGTTCAACTACGGCAACCGGCACTTCGTGGTGCTCGAGAACAACGGCTCGGCGCCGTTCGACGAGGAGTTGAACTGGCTCAAGGACGATCTGGCCGCGAGCGTTCCGCTCGATGACGACCCGACCGACAACATCGAGCTCGTCGTCCTCACCCACCAGCCGATGAACGTCCCGTTCGGCTCGCCGTCGACGTACGACGCCTTCGGTGACGTGCTCGAGCAGTACAAGGCGCAGCTGATCCTCGTCGGCCACGAGCACTCCAACCACGTCGAGAACCACTCGGCGTTCGCCTCTACCGCCAAGCACATCCAGACCGTGTCGAGCTCCTACACCATCGACAACGCGCCCCGCGGCTTCCGCTACATCCACATGGCGGGTGCGGGCTTCGACAATCCGTTCCGGATGTACGGCGAGAACGAGCACCTCACCATCGTCAGTCCCGCGCCCGATTCCAAGGTGCCGGCCGCGAAGTTCCCGGGCATCCAGATCAACGCCTACGACACCGGTGACGAGGTCGTCTCGGCGCGCTACCGGATCGACGGCGACAAGAAATGGATACCGCTGCACGACAGCGGCGAGTTCACCTGGCAGCGCGACCTGCCCAACCACCTGCAGAAGGCCGGTAAGCACCGCGTCGACGTGCAGGTGGTCGACGCGGCGGGCAAGACCTGGACCAAGTCGGCGGACTTCACCCTCACCCGCGAGCCGGCGCTCAAGCCGGTCGCCGGCGGTGACTGGAACCAGCACCACGGCAACGAGGCCCACTCCGGTGTCGCGCCGGCACAGGAGGCCGGCCGCCGTCTGGCCTGGAGCTTCCGCACCGACGGCACCTTCCTCACCGGGTCGCCGGTGATCCACGACGGCGTCGTCTACGCGGGCACCCGCGACGAGAACGGCGACGGCAACAGCCGGATCCACGCCGTCCGGCTCAAGGACGGCAAGGAGCTGTGGAACTTCAAGGTGCCGCAGTCGATCCACGGCAGCCTCGCCTACGGTGACGGCCTGATCTTCGCGCCGACCCTGGGCTCGGAGCTCTACGCCGTCGACGCGAGGAGCGGCAAGCCGCGCTGGAAGGCCGTGCCCGAGCAGGCGCCGGCCCCCAACAACCAGCGCACCTATGGCTACTACTCGCCGGCCGTCTCCGGCCACACCGTGCTCTGGCCCTACCAGACCCGCTTCGGCATCGGCAGCCAGGGCGTCCTCAAGGCGCTCGACACCCGCACCGGCGAGCAGATCTGGGCCTCTCCGATGTCCGGCGCGACCATGAGTGACGGCACGCCCGCCGTCATGGACGGCACCGTGTACGTCGGCAACGAGACCGCCGACCGCGTGCTCGCCTACGACCTGGCCACCGGCGCCCGCAAGTGGACCGGAGCCGAGTCGCTCGGCAGCTGGCAGGACGGCGTACCGACCGCGGCCGAGGGCAAGGTCTTCATCGGCGCCAACAACGGCATCGCCGCCCGTGACGCCAAGACCGGCGCGACGCTGTGGACCTACCGGAGCTCGCGCTCCTCGCTCGTCTCGAGCGGCTCGACCCCGAGCGCCGCGGCCGTCAAGGACGGCGTCGTATACATGGGCTTCCCGAGCGGCGCCGTCGTCGCCCTCGACGCCCAGACCGGCAACGTCATCTGGGAGCGGATGCTGCCCGGCGACATCTATCACGGTGGCGTCATGTCCAGCCCGGTCGTGGCCGGCGGCACGCTCTTCGTCGGCGCCAACAACGGCAGGTTCTACACCCTGGCCACCGACACCGGCCAGATCCTGTGGAGCCACGAGACCGGCACCTGGGTGGGCGCCGGCCCGGCCGTCAGCGGCAACACCGTCGTGACGGGCGCCTGGGACGGCAACCTCTACGCCTACGTGCCGGGCGGCGAGGCCGCGAAGCGCTGGGCGACCGTGACCGGCACGGTCAGCGACCCGGAGACGGGCGCTCCGATCGCCGGCGCGAAGGTCACCGCCGTCGCCGCCGGTCAGGACACCGCGGTGACCAGCACCGACGCCAAGGGCCGCTACCTGATGGGTCTGCCGGCGTCGACCTGGACCGTCACGGCGGCCAAGCGCGGCCTGATCGCCGACGACCGCTCCGAGGTCAGCGTCACGGTCGGCACCACCGGCAACGAGAAGGCCGACCTGAAGCTGATCAAGGTGATCCACCCGGTCGCCGGCAAGTCGACGTACGCGCCGGACTACGGCAACGGCAGCACGCGCACCGACGTCGTCACGGGCACGGAGTACTACTACCTGGCCAACGACAGGATGCGGGCGTCGGTGACTCCGTACGCCGCCGGCAACAACGGCGTCGGCGGTCTGGGCCAGGGCGCGCTGTCGGACGTCATGCTCAACGACGCCAGCGGCGCTGAGACCCTCGACTGGGCAGAGATGCTGCTGCGTCCGAGCCTCACGCCGCCCGACTCGTGGGACCGGCCGAACGACCAACTCGACCTGCCCGACCTAGCGGTCGACGGCGCTGCCGTGGTCGGCAACGGTCAGTACCGGGCGGACCCGGCCATCAAGGCGCAGGTCCGCTACGAGACCCTGCCCGACGCTCCGATCGTGAAGATGACGGTCAAACTGACCAACACCGGCACGACGGGCTACCAGGGCTACTTCAACTACATGATCGACCCCGACAGCTCGGTCGACAACGGCCGGATCCCCGGGTTCAGCGGCACCAACCCGGGTCTGAAGACCTCGGGCTGGACCGGGAACTACGTCTACGTCGGTGCTGACACGGCCACCACGAACGGCCAGGCCGCTCACGGTCTCGCCTGGGCACAGGACACGCCGGCCGCGGTCGGTGCGTACGGCTACGTCGAGGGTCTCTACTACGACGCCACGATGGCGCCCGGTGCCACCAAGCAGTTCAGCTTCTACCACCTGACCGACTACGCGACCGCCGGTGGCGACCCCACCCGCACCATCGCGAGGTGGGCCGACGAGATCGACCTGCACGACGCGGCCGTCCCGGACGCCGCTCGCGCGGCCGGCACGATCACCGCGGGCGGCGCCGCCGTCTCCGGTGCCCGGGTCGCCCTCGAGCAGGACGGCAAGGTGGTCGCGACCACGAGCACCGACGCCCAAGGCAAGTACCGCGTCAAGGCCCCGGCCGGTCAGTACGACATCCGGGTGTCCAAGCTGGGCTACCAGACGGCCGCGGACAAGGTCACCGTGCCGGCGGCGGGCAGCGGCGTCGCCGACGTCGCGCTGAGCCCGGTGAAGGTCGAGGCGAGCTACGGCAAGCAGATCGGCTCGGGTCTGGTCGAGGCAGGCCACGGCGACGTCATGCTCGAGAACGACAAGCTCTCGATGGCGATCGCCGATGCCTTCAACGACTCGCAGCTCTCCGGCAGCACTCGCGGCAAGCCGGTCGACATCGCCGTCCGCGGCATGGCCGACCAGTTCGACTGGATCAACCTGCCCTACGTCTCGGCGACCCAGCCGACCGGCGGTAACGCGTGGGACGTCCGGACGGTGGCGGCGACCGACGTCAAGATCGTCCAGGCGGCCGGCGACAAGGCCGTCGTCCGGGTATCCGGGCCGGTCAACGGCTTCACGGGTCTGACGGCGACGACGACGTACACGCTGAAGCCGGGCGACGACTTCGCCACGGTCTCGACGGAGTTGAAAAACTCCGGCTCGGCTCCCCTCAGCGTGTGGACCGGTGACGCGATGGACCACGACGCGGCCGGCCAGGCCAGTGTCATCCCGGGCACCGGCATCGTCGCGCCGGGTGCGACGACGGCGTACACCCCGACCAAGCCGTACATCGGTATGACCGGGACCGACCCGCAGGTGTTCGGTCTCGTCTACGGCACGCCGGCCGGCGCCTTCGACGTCTACGCCGCGGGCAACTGGGTGATGAGCCGATTCAACGTCGACGTGCCGGCGGGCGGTTCCTACACCCTCACCCGCAAGCTCGTCGTCACCCCGGGCACCGACGCGGTGGGCATCCTCGACGAGGTCCCCGCGCCGTAACGCCCACCCACCCCACCACACGGGGCCGGCCCGGACTCCAACCGGGCCGGCCCCGTGCGCCGATCCGCCAACCACGCGGAGGGTCGCGTCAGATGGCCTGCATCACCACGACCTCCGGTGTGCCGGCGCCGGAGGTCGCCGCTCGCGCGGGTCACTCGGTGGACGTCCTCAGGGGCGTTGCGTGATGGGGATTGCTCCGGTTCGCATCCGGGCGGGAGGTCCGTCAGGTGGCCAGGGATGCGAAACCGGACCTTCGTGAGCTGATCACGGCCCGCAGGGCCGAACTGGAGGCGCAGGCGCCGAAGTTGGGCCAGCAGCTCCAGGAGGTACGCGACGAGCCGGAGGAGCTCACCGTCGCCGAGCGGGTCGCGCGCTGATCAGAATCGACGGCGCGGCCTTCAGCCACGCCCTCCTCGACCACCTTCAGTCGTTGATTACGAGTCGCCGTCGGGCGCGATGGGTGACCGGTTGGGCCATCCACACCGCCGACGAGCAGGCCATCCCCCGCCTGCCCAACAGCGTGTGGGCGGGCGCCCTGCGCCAGGACGGCAACCGCACGAGATCAGCGGCCCCGGCGGCGAGCGGCTGTCCTAGGCTCCATCGGCTGGAGCGGGGCGCGGGGCTCCGCCCCTGCGCAGGCTTACTCCGCGAGCGGGTGCCGGGCAATCAGCTAGCAACGGCAACGGCCATCCAGTGCCAAGGCCTCCCCGCGCGCCGACCGCTGAACTCGCCCAGGGTCCTCCACCCACTTCGCCATTTCCCACGGCCGTGGTATTTGGCACGGCAGGAGCAGGTGCACAAAAAGCCCTGGGCGTTCTGGCAGGACGAGTTGCACCTTTCACGCGGGTTGTACTCACGGCCGATGAGCACGCTCGGGTACCTGCGGAGCAGCTCCCGGCTTATGCGGGGGAAGTGAGCGCTGGCAACCGTCCAACACCCCTCGTGGCCGTCCCACCGGAACGATCGATCGCTTCCGAGCCAGCCGGAGAGTTTCCGCTCGTGCTCCCACATCGTGTGAGCCGGGAACCAGACACCGAACCACCCATCGGCGGGCAAGCCGATTGTCGGCAGGTGCTCACCCTGATAATTCGGTATCCACTCAGGGGGCTTGAGGTACTCGGGCTGCTTCCGCCGATCACGCCCGCGTCTTTTGCCCCCACCCGCAATCTGCTGGCTACGTCGAGGACCGGGCCCCCACTCGACCGACACGAGTGCGGCGAGCTGACCGGAGGCATGGCAGGGGAGACGACTTAGCAGCCTGTCATGGGCGACCACGCGGCCGTCCTGGTCGACCTCGATGGAGCTGCGGCACTTCAAACACGTGCGGATGGGCCTTCCGCCGCCCACAGGCACCTCCTTGGTTGCGCTGATTCCACTGAGCGCCTTGCAACAACAGTTGATCGGCATCGGGTCCCACCACTGCATCAGGGCCCTTCAGACGCGATGATGGGGTGGGTGCGCTTCCTTTGGAGTGACCACCGCCCCCACCAGGCACGACGGAGCAGATCGACGGACGACCTGCCCGTCCGCCAGGGCTGAGCTCTCCGGCGCCCGAAGTACCGGCATCGAGGAGATGGGCAGGTACATGGCGCTCACTCAAGAGGAAACGCACAGTCCACGGGGTTGAGATCGGGTGCGTAGGGCGGTAGGTAGTAGACGTTCAGCCAGTCCCGTGAGTCGGCGAACTCCCGCAGTTCGGCACCCTTGTGAATCCTGAGATTGTCCAAGATGAGCACGATCGGGCCGTCCAGGCACAGCGGACCACGCCCGTCAGCCCTTACGACTCCACGAGTTCAACCTCAGTAGTGTTCGCGCGACCACGGCGCTTGACCCGCAGACCGGCGCCAAGCACCGCCAGCCATGACGCATCTCGCCACCGTCCAAGTGAAGGTGACCCCCGTGCCGGTGGGGAGCAGGGGCGTCAGTTCGCCTCTGCCACGTCCGTGACCTTGCTGGTGATCTTGGTACCGGAACTCGCGGTGGACAAAGACGAGGGGTAGTACTCCATCGACGTTCCGTTGGTCAAGGTGACCGTCTCGATGACCGGCCCACTCTCATCACCGTTGATCCGGTACGTGATTTCGTAAGTCTTGTCCGGGTCGATAGGCAGGATGCCCTCGTAAGACAGATCCGGCTCCACGTCCACGTTGCATCCGGCCGAGCCGAAGCAGTGCTTCCGCTTGATCCTGAGCCTCATCGTGAAGTCGGAGGGACTCGGGTCGGCGTACGCCGGGGTCTCCGTGGTCGGGTCCGACACCGGCTCCGCGGAGACGGTTGACGCCGGGGCGGACGGAGACGGGGCAGCGGCATGCGGGGCGGCGGTGCAGGAGGTAACAAGGGGGAGGGCTATCAGGGCTATAGCGGCGAGCAACTGACGACTGGTCACGTGTGATCCTCTCCAGGTGTGCGGCGTATGACGGGCATTCGTTTGCGTGGTAGAGATTTCCGATGTGGCTGTGATCCCAGCCGCGCATCGCCCCCGCGCAGGTGAAAGCGCGCTAGCGCCGTGGGGTCGGTGACGGTGGCGAGTCCGTCGAAGCGAACGAGGCCGTGCGGAGACCGACTTCGCCACTGCCGCGCAGGGTGCGCAAAGGGGTCGGTGATCCGGTGCTGCGCCCACGCGCCCATGTGACCTGCCAGTCAGCGTCAAGCGCCGCCGGTCAGGGCGCGGGGTCGGTCTTGGCGGTGTCGTTGACGTTGGTCAGGCAGGTCTTCATGAAGTCGTCGCGGTGGACGGTACCGCCGGTGGGCTCCTGGGAGATCTGGGCGTACTCCTGCGAGCAGGTGCTGTCGCTCGCGGTGTAGGTCATGCTGCCGTCGTCGGCGTACACGCCCCCCGATATGACGCCGGCCGCGTAGGCGCCGAGGAGCGTCGAGCGACCGAAGACGGGCTTGTCCACGGTCTTGGTGACCGTATGGGTGACGACCTTGGGCGGGCGGGACTCGGCTTGACGGGCGCGGTGGTCGGCCGTAGCCGCCTGACGGCGGGCGGCGGCGAGCGCGGAGTGTGTACTGACGTGGTCCACCGTGGCCGCGGTGACGGACAGGGCTGTCAACCCGCAGGCAGCGATGGCAATGACGTTGGCTCGGTTCACGGTTGTCCTTCAGGTGAGGAATCGGAGGGTGAAAACCACGCGGCAGGTCGTGGCCGGGGGCGGCGAAGCATCGCCTCGCCGCCGCACTCGAGGCGTACTGACACGCTCGGGCAGCCGGTCAGCCGGCTTGGTGTCAGTCCCCTTGCCTCTGCCGAATGAGCTGCCGCCGCGCCACCTCACGGCCTTGGCCGAAGAGATCAGTAGTTGGCGTTGGCGATGAGGTCGCCGTCCTGGCCGTAGACGCTGACGAGCCCGTTATCGGACTCGTAGCAGGACGTGAACGCAGAGGCGATGAGCTTCGCGTCCCCCTGGTTGTCGCTCATAAGCCCGCCGGTGAAGTCGGTGTAGATCTCAGCCGAGTCCAGGATGTCGTTCCGCTTGTCCGCGCCGGTCACCTTCGTCACGTGCTGGACGGCCTTCTTCTCCGTGGCCGTACCGGACTTGGCGACGCAGGCCTTGAACTGCTCCGCCTGCGTCTTCGTCTTCTGCGCGGGCGTCGCCTCGGCCTTGTCGGACTCCGGCGTGCGGCCGGCGGCGACGGCCTTGTCCTTGGTGCCGGTGTCGATGGAGTCGCCGTTTCCGCCGCCGGCCGCGGCGACGACGCCGATCAGGACGAAGAGGGCGACGACGCCGAGGCAGCCGAGGCCGACGATCTTCCCCGCCTTCGACTTCTTCGGCGGCTGCGGCTGGAACGGCGGAGTGCCGTAACCCTGCTGCTGAGGGCCGCCCCAACCGGGCTGGGGCTGCTGCGGGTACTGCTGCTGACTCATGGTCCCCCCAGGGGATGTAGATGCACCTTGCGGGTGCGTGTCGTGTGAAGCTGGAATGTGCGTCAGGCGGCCAGGGAGCGCCGGTAGTCGGCGAGGGCGCCGGCGGCCCACAACGGGACCAGCCGCGGGAGTTCAGTGCGCGGGACGGCTCCGCGCACGCAGCGAAGGCCGAGCTTGGCGAGGGAGTCCGCGGCCTCGTTGAGGGGATGGCCGGCGTGGGCCTTCTCGTGGACGAAGGTCAGGTGCGGGGTGTACTCGGCGAGCAACTGCAGCTTGACCAGGCTGGGCCGGCGGCCCTGGGCGCGCAGGTGGGTGTCGTAGCCCTCGGGCATGTCCGTCCCGCCCTGCTGCCAGCTGTGCAGGTGCCGCAGCGCCTGCAGGTTGTCCACGCGGACCTCGATGAGCTGGCCGGGGTGCGTGTGGAGGACCGCTTTGAGGCCCCCGTACACGGCGCGCAGTTCGGTGACGACCACCCGGGAGCAGGAGCGTACGAGGTATTTCGGGTAGAGGTGTGCGCGCAGACCGGTGTGGCCGGTGGTGGAAAGGTAGCCGGAGGCCACCCGGTCCGGGCTGACCGAGGCATCCGTGGCCAGCACGATCGGCCCGGCGACGGCCTTGACCTTGTCGTTCACGCGCACCTGGCGGAGAGTGGAGGTGGCGGGGCGGGGCGCGTGGGCGAGCGGAGAACGACGACCCATGACAGTTGTTGCCTCCTTGTCTATGCAACGGAGCCGCGGGAGAGGGCGGGCGCGCGTGACGCCCGTTGAACTTGGTCGTGTGGGTCAGGCGTCATCACGGTGTTGCGATGACCCCTGGAATCCGCCAGATGTGGACGGGCTCCGGTGTTGCCGGTGGGTCAGATGGCAGCCGGGGCCTTCTTGTACCAGTCCGTGATCACCTTGGTCAGGTGCACAACGTTCTGCTGACGCATGATCGGGGCGGAGGCGTTCGGCTCGAAGTCCTCGTTCGCGTCCGTGGTGCGCCAGATGCTGTCCTCGGTGACGGGGGCCGTCATGTGCCGGTCGAGCCGCTTGAAGAACTCCTGGATGTCACCGTCCTCGGCTCCGTCCTCCTTCAGGTTGCGGTAGACGCCACCCAGGACGCGGAGCATGCCCACCGAGCCCAGGAGCGAGGACTCGCGCAGCCTCATGGCCTTGGTGGGGGGCGCCGACGGTTCGTTCTTCTTCTTCTCGGAGAGCGAGGGGTCGTAGTTGTCCACGTCCTCCTCGGTGATCTCCGCGAGCGCGGTGAAAGCGATGGAGATGACGTCCAGGAAACTGCGGACGCTCTCGATGACCTCGTTGTCGGTCAGCGACTCGACCTTCTTGCTGACGCGGCCGCCGGGACCGGCGATGACGGCGCGCGTGATGTCGGCGACGTGCTTGGCGCCCATCAGGTTGCGGTTGGTCAGGGTCATCCGGTCCCGCTCGATGTCGACCTTGCTCAGGAAGAGGGGGTGGACGACGATGTCGCTGAGCGTGCGGTTGGCGATGCGCGAGGTGTCGAAGCGGGCCCGGACGGCACCGGAGATGCCCTTGGCGTTGTCCGCGACATCGACGAACATCTGCTGGCCGCTGACGCCGTCGGGCTCCACGTAGATGTCGATGCCGACGAACTCGTCCTTGAGTCGCTGCATTCGGCCGATCAGCGCCTCGCGGTCCTGCTCCAGCTTCGCCTTCTTGGCCTCGTTGGCGCGGTGGATCTCCCGGTCGATGCGGGAGACCTCGTCCGTGATGCGCTTCTTCTCCAGGTGGACCCCGAGGATGCGGTGCTGGCCGTCGATCGTGATCAGGCGTCCGATGCCGCCGATGGACCACGGGACGGTGAGGTAGCCGACCGAGCCGTCTTCGCTGATCGGCTCGAAGCGGCAGCCGCCGGTGTCGCGGATGAGGAGGGCCGGAGCCACCCACTTGGGGTTGTCGGCGAGGTACTGGCCGAAGCCCTTGGCGTGGGTGATGTCCACCTTGCGGTTGTCCGGGTCCGGCTTGGCCGGGTCGGGGATGGTGAGGATGACCGAGAGGTCGGCGAGCGGAATGCGCGTCGTGTAGACGGTCCGGCCGCCCTGGCTGGTGCGGATCGCCAGGTAAGTGGACTCCTCCCGCACCAGGGAGAGACGCGAGGAGTCGACAGTGATGCTCATGGCTGACTTCCTTTCCGAGCAGGTAGCGCTCGGGGGCAGTGGGAGAGAGGACCAGGCGGTGCGTGACGCCCGCTGGGATCGGCAGGGCTGCAGAGATCGGATGCGCGGCACGGACTCAGCAGAGCGCCTCGGGCCACCGCTTCCACTCGGAAGCAGAACTAGATAAGCACGACAGTGAAAGCATCGTCAAACAGCTTGCCGGATTTGACGACCGCTGTAGTGTGTTAACCGTCCACTATCCGACTGGCCCGAGAGGTGCGGAACCCCACGCCATGCCCCAGCAGCCACCAGCCCAACTGGCGCCCTCAGCGCACGTGACCGCCGCCGAGATCTCCCGCATCGCAGGGGTCACACGGGCCACGGTCAGCAACTGGCGTCGCCGGCACGAGGACTTCCCCGAGCCGTCCGGCGGCACGGAGAGCAGTCCGCTGTACGACCTGGAGTCGGTTCGCGCCTGGCTCGCCTCGCGCGGTCATACCTCGGCGGCAACCCCGTCGGAGGAACTGCGGACGACCCTCCGCCTGCATGCGCAAGGCAGCGGCGACACCTCGGATCTGCTGCTTCTGGTTCTCGCGGTGGCGGCCCGCTCACCGAAGGAGCTGATGGCCGCCGCACAGTTGCCGGACGCCGATCTCGCCACCCAGGCACAGCGCGACGCGGCGTCCACGGCCGCCGCCGTGCCGGACGCGGAAAAGGTCCGTTTCGAGACAGGTGACGCTGCGGTGCTGCGCGCGCTGTACACGTGTGTACGCGACGAGGGCGGTCAGGCCGCGCTGGGCGTGCTGGCGGAGCGAGAACTTGAGGACAGCGCCGCGTCCGGCGCGTATCGGACCCCCGCGCCGCTCGCGGCCCTGCTCGCCCGTCTGATCCCCGGATCCCCGGCCCGTGTCCTGGACCCGGCGTGCGGCAGCGGCACCCTCCTGGCGGCCGCCGCCCTCCGGGGCGCACGCGAGCTCTACGGCCAGGACACGCTTCCGGTGCAAGCCCGACGCAGCGCCGTGAGCCTGATGCTGGCGGCCCCGGAGGCCACGGTCGCCGTGCACGCCGGCGACAGTCTCCGCGCGGACGCCTTCCCCGGCCTGGTCGCCGACGCGGTGCTGTGCAACCCGCCGTTCGGCGTCCGGGACTGGGGTCACGACGAGCTCGCGTACGACCCGCGCTGGGCGTACGGCGTGCCGCCGCGCGCCGAATCGGAGCTGGCCTGGGTGCAGCATGCGCTCGCCCACCTGACACCCGGCGGCTACGCGGCCCTGCTCCTGCCGCCCGCCACGGCCGGCCGCGCGTCGGGCCGTCGGGTACGGGCGGAACTGGTGCGCGCCGGGGCCCTGCGCGCGGTGATCGCGCTCCCGGCCGGCGCAGCGGTACCACTGCACGTGGGTCTGCAGATCTGGGTGCTGCAACGGCCCGAACCGGGCGGCCCGGAGCGCAAGTCGGTGCTGTTCGTGGACACGGCGGCGGACACGGCGACGGCCGGGCGGGGTGGAGCGGCCGTCACCGCCCGGGCGCGGGGCGCGAACCGGTCCGCCACCCCGAACTGGGAGGGGATCACCGCGCGGACCCTGGGTGCGTGGCGGGCGTTCACCGAGAGTCCGGACGCGTACGAGGGCGAACCCGGTGTCGCGCACGCGGCCAGCGTGGTGGACCTGCTGGACGACGTGGTGGATCTGACCCCGGCGCGGCTCGTACGGGCGTCACGGTCCGAGGTCGACCCGGCCGAGCTGTCGGTGGAGGCCGACGCCACTCGCCGCGACCTCGCCGAGGCCGCGAGTTCCCTCGCGCGGACGGCGGCCCAGGAGGGCTGGAGCGCGGCGGGCGCCTCGGCCCGCGAGTGGCGGACGGCCACGGTGTCCGACCTGTCGCGCGGCGGAGCGCTCAGCGTGCTGCGCACGCAGCCCGACGGCGGGCGCGGCAGGGCAGACGCCGCGAGCGGCGGACACGGGCGGCCCGAGACGCGGGCGGTGCTCACCGGTTCGGACATCGCGACCGGGTCGGGCCCCTCGCAGGCTCTGACGGGGATCTACGACGCGACGGTACTCGTGATCGAGGTCGGGGACGTCCTCGTACGAGCGGTCGCAGGCACGGACGGCCTCATGGCGCGGGTCGCGGGCGAGGAGGACGCCGGCGCGCTGCCCGGCCCTCAGGTCCATCTCTTCCGGCCGGACCCGGCACGCCTGGACGCCTGGTTCCTCGCCGGGTTCCTGGGCGCGGAGGAGAACATCGCCGGCGCGTCGACGGGCAGTACGGTACTGACGGTCAGCCCGGGCCGGCTGCGCGTGCCGCTGCTGCCGCTGGAAGAGCAGCGGCGGTACGGGGAGGCGTTCCGGCACGTGCACGCCCTCCGGGCGGAGGCACAGCGGGCGACCAGGCTGGCGGAGGAGACGGCCCGGCTGTTGTCGGGCGGACTCACGGGCGGCCAGCTGCTGCCGCGCGGAACGTGACCGCGCGCTCATCGCGCGGAGAGTCGCTTCGATGGGCAGCGGACACAGGATGGGCGGCCTGACTGCGGCCGGCCCGCATCCAGCCGAAACCCTCCACACATTCTCCACCCCGAGTGGTTGACATACCTATCCGGCAATACCCGTTCCCGGCCCCGACCGCATCCACTACCGTGTCTCCAGGCGTGCATCGCAGCTGATCAGACGCCCGCCACGACCGAATTCCGAGGACACACGTGCAGATCACGCCCCTGAACCCCGAGGACCCGCCCTCGCTGGGCGACTTCGAGCTCCTCGGCCGGATCGGCCAGGGCGGCATGGGTCAGGTTTTTCTGGGAGAGTCGCTCGGCGGTGAGCCCGCCGCGGTGAAGGTGATCAAGCCCTCGATCGTGGACTCGGAGTCCCGTGGGAGGTTCGCGCAGGAGATCGAGGTACTCAAGACCATCTGGGGCCCGCGCATAGCGGCGTTCCTGGGCGCCGACGCGGAGGCGGAGCAGCCCTGGCTGGCCACCGAGTACGTGGACGGTCCCGACCTCGCCCGGCACGTCAAGACGCACGGACCGCTTCCCTCCGTCCTCACCGCCGCGCTCGGGGCGGTCCTCGCCGAGGCGCTGTCGGCCGTGCACACGCAGGGCCTGCTCCACCGCGACCTCAAGCCCGCCAACATCCTGCTCGGACCGAACGGCCCGAAGATCATCGACTTCGGCCTGGCCGCCTTCACCGAGTCGCACGTCTCCCTCACCGCTCCCCACCAGGTCGTCGGCACTCCCATCTGCATGGCCCCCGAGCAGGCCGCCGGCGTGAAACCCCTGACATCGGCCGTGGACGTGTACGCACTCGGTGCGCTGCTTCTTTTCGCCGCGACCGGTCACTATCCGCACGAGGCAGTGACCCCGTACATGGTGTTCCACCTGGTCACCGACCCCGACACGGCCCCGGACCTGTCCGATGCGCCCGGCGAACTGCTGCCGCTGCTGACCGGCATGCTCGCCCACGGCGCAAAGGACCGGCCTTCGCTGACCGAGGTGGTGCAACAGTGCCGCTCGGTGATCGAGGGAAATGGCATGAAGATCGCCCAGGCGCGTCGCAGGCTCACCGCGCACACCGCGGGACAGCGGCACCAGGTCGCGCCCGCCGATGCCCCCGGCCTCCCTCTGCCCGCACCTGCGAGTGACACGGACACAAAGACCGCTCCCGCCACTCAGGATGTGCCGGCCCCGCCTCTCCCCGACTCACCCGCTCCCTCCCCCACCGTGGTCGAGACCGTCCCCGACCTCACCGACCCGCCGGTTCAGGACTCCCCCGACGCCACGCCTCCCACCACGGGGGGTCCCTCTTGCGAACCCCGCCGCGAGCAGCCGGCACCGGACCGCCCGCCCACGATGTCCAGGCGGCCCCGGCAAGGCACACACACGCCGCGGCACTCCGTGCAGGCTCGCAGGACGGCGGAGCGCCTCCGAGCCGCGTACGCGGCAAGCGCTCCCTTCTGAGACCGCACCCGGCGTAACGCACCGAGCCGTGTGACCGCTCCCTCGACCGCGCGTCCCACCGCTTCGGCGGTGAGGCCATCGGCCGCCCCTGACAGAACGCACCAACCCACCGACACGACCGCCCAGGAGGCAACCGCGTGACCGCCGACTTGAGCACCGCTCCCTCGACGAGCGGCGAGGACGCCCAGTTCCCGCCGGGCGCCCAGATTCTCGTACGGGACGAGGTGTGGCTGGTCCGCAACGCGACGCGGACGGAGCACGACGGAGCCCGGATCGAGGCCGTCGGCGCCTCGGACTTCGTGCGCGACCAGGAAGCGGTGTTCTTCACTGGGCTGGACCGGATCGAACTGCTCGACCCGCGGCAGACCCGTCTGGTGCGGGACGACTCGCCGAACTTCCGCCGCTCGCGCCTGTTCCTGGAGGCGGTCCTGCGCAAGACTCCGCTGCCGCAGGCCGAGCGCGGCCTCGCGCTCGCGGACTCCTTCCTCCTAGACCCGCTCCCCTATCAGCAGCGTCCCGCGCAGCTCGCCCTGTCGGGCCGCAACCTGCGCCCCCGCGTGCTCATCGCGGACGTCGTCGGTCTCGGCAAGACCCTGGAGATCGGCCTCACCCTCGCCGAGCTGATCCGCCGCGGCCGCGGCGAGCGCATCCTCGTCGTCACCCCGCAGCACGTCCTGGAGCAGTTCCAGCACGAGCTGTGGACGCGGTTCGCGATCCCGCTGGTGCGCCTGGACTCGGTGGGCATCGAGCGGATCCAGCGGGAGATCCCCGCGGGCCGCAACCCCTTCACCTACTTCAAGCGGGTCATCGTCTCCATCGACACCCTGAAGAACACCGACCAGTACAAGCACCACCTGGAGCGGATCACCTGGGACGCGGTCGTCATCGACGAGTCGCACAACCTCATCAACAAGGGCTCCCTGCGCAACCAGTTGGCCCGAACGCTGGCCCCGCACACCGACGCCCTGCTGCTGGCCTCGGCGACCCCGCACAACGGCGACGCCCGCTCCTTCGCCGAGTTGATCTCCCTGCTCGACCCGGCCGCGATCCGCGACCCCGAGCACTACCGCGCCGAGGACATCAAGCACCTGTTCATCCGGCGCACCAAGGTCAGCCCCGAGGTGCGCGAGCAGATGAAGGGCCAGTGGGCGGACCGCGGCCCCTCCCGTTCGGTCCGGGTGACGGCCACGCCCGCCGAGGAGAAGGTCTTCGAGGAACTGGCCGCCGTCTGGCTGCCGTCCGACGGTTCGAAGTCGGTCAGTGACGTCCCCCTCTTCCCGTACACGCTGCTGAAGTCCTTCCTCTCCTCCCACGCGGCGCTGAAGTCCACGGTCAGCACGCGCATCAAGACGCTGGAGAAGAAGGACGACCCGGAGGTGACGGCCGCCGAACGCGCGGCCCTGCACCGGCTGTTGGAGCTGGCGTCGGGCATGGAGGAGGAGGACTCGGGCAAGTTCGGGGCCCTGCTGGAGCAGTTGCGGGAGATCGGGGTCGGGCCGAGGTCCGACAAGCGAGTCGTGGTCTTCTCCGAGCGGGTGCAGACCCTGGAGTGGCTGGCGCGGACCGTGCCGGGGGCCCTCGGCTTCAAGGGGACGGCCGCGAAGGAGGCGGCCCGGGTCATGCACGGCGGGCTGTCGGACGAGCAGCAGATGCAGTGCGTGGAGGACTTCGGCCTCGCGGACACGCCCGTACGGATCCTGTTCACCGGCGACGTCGCCTCCGAGGGCGTCAACCTGCACCGCCAGTGCCACCAGCTCATTCACTACGACGTGCCCTGGTCACTCATCCGCATCGAGCAGCGCAACGGCCGTATCGACCGCTACGGGCAGCCGCACCAGCCGCAGTTCAGGGCGCTGATCCTCACCAGCTCCGTCGACGGTGCCAAGGACGACACGCTCGTCGCGGAACGCCTCCTGGAGCGCGAGGCCCAGGCCCACCAGTCGCTGGGCACGGCGGAGGCGGTGTCCGGCCTCTACCGGGCGGAGGCCGAGGAGAAGTCCCTCATCCAGGACCTGCTGCGGGGCCGCACCGTGGACGAGTCCCTGGACGCCGACCGCGCCTCCGAGACCGACGACGGCGTGGACGACTTCCTCGCCGACTTCTTCGGCGCCGTGAACGACGAACCGGAGGAGGACGCGGCCACCACCGACGCGGGCGGCGAAAGCACCGGAGCAGTACCCCGGGCGCACGTGCCCCGACTGTTCGCCTCCGCCCGCGAGTTCCTCGACGAGGCGCTGCGCGAGGTCTACCCGGACGCCCACGACCGGCTGGACCTGTCCGCCGACCCCGAGACCGGCCTGCTGTCCTTCGTCCCGCCCTCCGACCTGGTACACCGCCTCAAGGCGCTGCCCCCGGACTACATCCGCGAGCAGGGCCTGCGCGAGCGTCTGAAGGTCACCTTCAACCGGCGGCTCGCCGACCACAGCCTGACGCGCGCCCGCGCCTCGGCGACCTCAAGCTGGCCCGACATCTCCCTACTGACCGACCTGCACCCGGTCATGGAGTGGCTCACCGACAAGGTGCTGGTCCGCCTGGACCGCCAGGAGGCTCCGGTGCTGACGGCCGACGTGCCGCGGCCCACGTACCTCGTCCAGGGCATCTACTCCAACGCGCTCGGCCGCCCGACCGTCGTCAAGTGGATGGCCGTCACCACCGACGGCGAGGTCGACGACGACATGGTGGCCGTACTGCGCCGCGCCCAGGTCGGCCCGACGATGGCGAACCCGGGCCTCGCCCACGACCCGGCCCACCTCGCCGAGGCCATCCCCGGCGTCCTGGACACCGCCGAGGCGTTCCTGGAACGGCACCGCGCCGCGTGGAACGAACCGCTCAGGGCCCCCATCGAGGAGTACAAGACCCGCCTGGGCTCCTGGGAGCAGCCGACGCTGACGGGCGGCGCCACCGCGCCCACCGGCACCCGCGAACGCCTCGCCTCCCTCGCGGACTCCCTCCTCACCACCGGCCGCCCGATGCTGCGGGTGCTCGCCGTCCTGGCCCCCGCCACCGCCCACGCCGCCTGACCGACCGCAGAGGTACACGAAGATGACGTACGACAGCCTGGTCAACCGCGGCGACTACTTCTCCGCGCACTACCTCGCCGAGATCCTCCCCAAGGACCTCAAGTCCGGCCTGCTCGCCGAGTGGAAGCAGCGCGAGGAGGACGCCGCCGGCACCGAGCGGCCCGAGGGCGCCCTGCCCGTCACCCCGCGCGCGGGCCTGCGGGCGCTGCGCCGCCCCTACTTCGCGGCGCGCTCCTACTTCACGATGGACGAGGAGCGGGCGGCGACCGGCGACGACGCCGTGACGTACGACGCCCCCGACTGGCGCGACCGCGTCCGCACGCTCAACGCGGAGGTGCTGCACGCCCTCGGCTTCGACGCGAAGCCGGGCACGCTCACCGTCGTCCGCGCCGACCAGTCCCACGAAGTGAAGGTCGCGCACGCGGAGAAGGACCTCGTCGCCCTGGACTGCGGCTGGTCCGCCGAGCCCGACGACGCCCTGGACCCCGACGGCGCCGGACGCCTCCTGGACGAACTGCGCCTGGACGGCCAGCACACGATCACCACCGGCTCCAAGCTCGCCTCCTTCCTGTTCGCCTGCGAGGACGCCCCCCGTTACGTCCTGCTGCTGGTCGGCGGCGTGGTCGTGCTCGCCGACCGGGCCGCGTGGGGCGAGGGCCGCTACCTGGCCGTCTCGCTGGACGCGGCGCTGGAGCGCAACGACATTAAGGCGGGCGGCGAACTCGACACGGTGGCCGCCCTGTTCGGCGCCGACTCGCTGCGCACCCCGGAGGAGGGCGGCGAGAACCCCCTCGCGTCCCTCCTCGACAAGTCGACCAAGCACGCGGTGGGCGTCTCCAGCGAGCTCCGCGACGGCCTGCGGCTGAGCGTCGAGCTGATCGCCAACGAGGTCCTGGACCGGCTGCGCGAGGCCGGCGTCCGCCCGGACGAGGTCAGGGAACTCCCCGAACTGGGCCGCCAGTTGACCCGCGAGTCGTTGCGCTACCTGTACCGCGTCCTGTTCCTGCTGTACGCGGAGGCCCGCCCCGAGCTGGGCATCCTGCCCTCGGACTACCCCGAGTACCAGCTGGGCTACGGCCTCGGCCGCCTCGGCGAGCTGATCGCCGAGCGCGACCTGGTCGACGAGAAGTCCCGCAAAGGCTTCTACCTGTACGAGTCGCTGGACCTGCTCTTCCGCAAGGTCCAGGAGGGCCACCGCCCGCGCCGCACCCACGGCGCGGACGCGGAGTCCGCCGAGGCCGTGACCGCGAAGACGTCGGAGGACATGGGTCTGCGCTTCGAGCCGCTGCACTCGAAGTTGTTCGAGTCGGACGCGATCCGGCTGATCGGCCGCGACACCGTCCCCGACCCGCGCGTCGACACGGAGGCCGGCGGCGAGGGCGAGCCGGGCGGGGAACGCTTCGTCGACACCCGCCTGCGCAACGAAACGCTGTACCGGGTGCTGCGCCTGCTGATGCTGACCCGCGGCAAGAGGCGCGAGCGCGGCGGCTTCATCTCCTACGCCCAGCTCGGCATCAACCAGCTCGGCGCCGTGTACGAGGGCCTGATGTCCTACTCGGGCTTCGTCGCGGGCGAGGAGCTGTACGAGGTCGCGAAGAACGGCGACCCGAAGGACGGCTCCTGGCTGGTCCCGGCGACGAAGGCCGACGAGTACCCGGACGAGGTGTTCGTCCGCCAGAAGGACGAGGACACCGGCGTGGAGGAGCGCGTGCGGTACGCGCCGGGCGCGTTCGTTTACCGCCTGTCGGGCCGCGACCGCCAGACCTCGGCCTCGTACTACACGCCCGAGTCGCTGACCCGCGTGACGGTCCAACTGGCTCTGCAGCACCGCCTGGACCAGGACGACACGGTCACCGAGGCCCGCGAACTCCTCGACTGGAAGATCTGCGAGCCGGCGCTCGGCTCGGGCGCGTTCCTCAACGAGGCGATCAACCAGGTCGCGGCGGAGTACTTGCGGCGCCGCCAGGACGAGCTGGGCGTCGCCGTCGACACGGAGAAGTACGCGGTCGAGCTCCAGAAGGCCAAGGCGTACATCGCTCTGCACAACTCCTACGGCGTGGACCTCAACAACACGGCGGTGGAGCTGGCGGAGGTGTCGCTGTGGCTGAACACCATGCACCCCGGCATGGAGGCCCCGTGGTTCGGCCTGCACCTGCGGCGCGGCAACTCGCTGATCGGCGGCCGTAGGGAGGTCTACTCCGCCGAGCGCCTGAAGAAGGGCGGCTGGCTGGGCACGACCCCGGAACGCTACCCGCTGTCGGAGGCCTTGGCGGGCGCCCCGCTGCCCGAAGGCGCCGTCCACCACTTCCTCCTCCCGGCGAAGGAGTGGGGCGCGGTCGCGGCCGAGAAGGAGGCCAAGGCGCTGGCGCCGGAGGAGGCGAAGGCGCTGACGGCCTGGCGCAAGGCCATCACCAAGTCGCCGAGTGCCACGCAGACCAAGCGTTTGCAGGGTCTGGCGCGGCGGGCGGAGTACCTGTGGGGACTGGTCGTACGCCGGCTGGAGATCTCCGAGCGGGAGATCTCGCGGCGGATCGACGTCTGGGGCGCGGAGGACGGCTGGCTGCGCTCGCCCGAGGTCGCGGTCCCGAGGGAGAAGGTCAAGGCCGACCTGGAGGCCGTCGACACCCCGTACTGGCGGCTGAAGACGCTGATGGACGCGTGGTGCGCACTGTGGTTCTGGCCGGTGCAGGAGGCCGCGCTGCTGGACGGTTCGCACGAGTCGTACGCGCGGGCGGCGGAGGTCGCTTCGCAGTCGGGGGGGTGGACCGTGTCGGCGGCCCCGGTCCCGGCCCAGTCGGGTGCGCCGGTGCGGGAGATGTACGAGAAGGAGGACCTCTTCGGCGGGGTTGAGGTCGTCGAGGTCAAGTCCAAAGGCGCGCGGGGCGGCAGCCGCAAGGAACAGATCCGGGGTGAGCGTCGTCCGGTGATCGCGCTCGCCTCGCTTGACGACTGGCTGGCCTTCGCCGAGTCGCTGCTGGGCACGCAGGACGTGGCTGCGGACTCGCTGGTGGCCCAGTTCAACACGCTGGATGAGCTCGAGCGGTACGAGGACGAGCTGCCCGAGTGGATGGGCATGGAGCGGTTCTACTCGCTGGAGTCACGGTATCCGTGGGCGGCGGTCGCGCGGGATGTGGCTGAGCGGCAGGGGTTCTTTCACTGGCAGTTGGAGTTCGGTCAAGTATTTGGTGCGAGGGGCGGGTTTGATCTACAGGTGGGAAATCCGCCTTGGGTTCGACCTCGGTGGCAGGAAGACGCGGTTCTGGCAGAGCTGGAACCGTGGTTCGCACTGGCAGAGAAGCCGAGTGCGGCGGAATGGCGCCTCCGAAAGAACGAGGTGCTAGATACGCGTGTGCGCGGCAAGGAATTCATTCTCAACGAGCTGGCCGCTCACGCAGGGTCTGTGGCTGCACTAATCAGCTCGGCTACGTATCCGCTCCTCGCCGGCACACAGGGCGATCTCTACCGAGCCTTCATGGCGCAGGTGTGGCAGCATACCGGCCTGCACGGCAGCGCGGGCATGATTCACCCGGACACCCACCTCGGCGGTGTACATGAAGGCGCCATTCGAGCATCCGCGTACCGACATCTCCGCGTACACGCACACTTTGTGAATTCAGCAAACTGGGCATTCGACGACCTCCACCGTTCCTGGGAATTTGGCATGCATATTTACAGCACGCCACAGGAGCCCAACTTTCTTCACGTCAGTGAACTGCGGGGTGCCGAGGTCTTGCCCGCCTCACTGGCCCATGATGGGCAAGGCGCTACGCCAGGCATCAAGCACAACGGCACCTGGGACGTCCGGCCGCACCGTGAGCGTGTGATCCACGTCAATCCTGCTTTGCTCGCCAGCTGGCAGGCAATGACAGGATCTACCGGCTCAGCCACGGAGGCACCTCTCCTATACCCGCTTCTGCGTGGCGAAGAGGCAGCCATCGAAGCACTCGCCGCCTACCACAGCACTCTTGCGAACTATGGACCAATGATCACGAGGGGGTATGAAGAAGCCAGCGCCAAAAAGGAGGGACTAATTCGATGGAGCAATCAGGCTGTACCCGATCTCGCAGACGTCATACTGCAAGGGCCTCACTTTGCGCCTGCACTGCCCTTCTCTAAAGAGCCGCGAATTCCCTGCCGAAACAACAGGGACTGGGACTCAGTTATCCCGACTGAGTTGCCAGAGACGTATGTTCCCGTGACCAACTATGTGCGAGCTGTTGAAGAATCAACCCACCTCGCGGCCCAAGATTCATGGCAGGGAAGACCTTCCACCTCATATTTCCGGCTGGCATGGCGGAAAATGATTCCGTTCGCCAACAGTCGCAGCCTGGTGGCTTCCCTCGTCCCGCCTGGCCCCGCCCATATCGACGGGGTGTACAGCATGGCTATGGCGAACGATCGACTGACTGCCCTAGCTGCAGGTTTCTGGGCCACACTCCCGCTCGATTACATGCTACGCATCGTGGGCAAGGCCAATCTTCACCCAGCAGACGCCATGAGGATGCCAGCCCCTGAGCCCAAGCATCCTCTCGCCTCTGCCCTCCTCCTCCGCACCCTCCGCCTAAATGCCCTTACTTCCCACTACGCACCGCTCTGGGCGGAGCTATTCGACCCCCTCTGGGCGGGATACGAGGACTGGGCAGACCCCCGCTGGCCCCACCTGAAGCCCCTGGCCGCTGGCCTCAAGCCAACCTGGGAGTTCTCAACCCCCCTCCGCACCGAGCACGAGCGCCGCGCCGCGCTCGTCGAGCTCGACGCCCTCGTCGCCGTATGGCTCGGCATCACCGCCGACCAGCTCGTTGCAATCTTCAAGTCCCGTTTCCCGCAGTTGCACGACTATGAGTCGGCGAGCTACTTCGACGCCAACGGCCGTAAGATCGCGGGCGACTTCAACACCTTCGGCCACGGCCAGACCAAACAGGACTATATCGACCTTTTGACCCATCTGGAGAGCCCAGAGACCACCCCACCTCCCGCTGGCTACACCACCCCCTTCTACAAGGCGGACCGCGAGGCCGAGATGCGTGCCGCTCATGCGCACTTCCAAGCTCGCTTGGACAAGGAGATCGCCACTGACCGCTGGACTCCGCCTGGGAGCCGCGAGGCCTGAGTTCCGCTCCTCATAGATGACGGTCGGCACTTCGACAAGAGAAGCGCCGACCGTCACAAGCCGCTGTACACATCACGCGACCGGCCATCAAACGGTTGGTTCACAGCGACAACAAGCTCACATCGCCTCAAGCAGCGCCGACCACGCCGCCGAGCCGACCCTCAGCACAGGCCCACGTTCCAACGCTTGCTTCGAGTCGCGCACGTGGACGGCAACAGCATCGATGGCGACTTCGACGCACTCCCCGCCTTCCTCACTGCTGTAGCTGCTCTTGAACCAGCGCAGGGGGGTACCCGGCCCCGGCATTGCCTTGTCGGTGCTCACAGCTCTCCCAACAACTTCTCGACGTACGCGATTGATTCGCGAGGCGTCAGCGCCTGGGCACGCAGCGTCCCGTATTTGGCCTCCAGGGCCCGGACCGGCTCCCGATCACTGTGCACCCGGCTGACGTTCTGTACCTCCACGTACGCGATCCTGCGCCCTTCGTCCGTCTCGATCAAGGTGAACGGACCGGCCATCCCGGCGTTCTCCTCACGATCCAGCGGCATGACCTGCACTTCGACGTGCCGCATGTGACTAACGAGCAACACCTGCTCCAACTGTCTGCGCAGTACGTCCCATCCACCAACAGGACGGCGCAGCACGGACTCGTCGATGACGAAGCTCATCAGCGGAGACGGCTTACGGTGAAAGATCTCCTGCCGTGCCAGCCTTGCGGCAACCCGCTCATCGACAACCACGTCGTCCAGTGGAGGCCGCAACACCCCGAACACCGCTCGCGCGTACTCCTCCGTCTGCAACAACCCCGGCACGGCTTGGTTGGCATAAACATGCAGCTCAACCGCCTCCGCCTCCAACTTCGCCGCATCCCGGAAGAACGCCGGGTACCGCGCCCGCCCCACCTCCTCCTTCATCACCGCCAGCAGCCCGCCGGCCTCCAGCACCGCGTCCGCCCGGTCGATGAAGTCCGGCTTCGGGATGCGCCGCCCCAGTTCCACCGAGGCGACCATGTCCTCGCCGTAGCCGAGCTTCGCGCCCAGCTCCGCCCGTGTCAGCCCCCGGCTCGTCCGCAGCAGCCGTACCTGCTGACCGAAGCACCGGATGATGCCCGTCTCGCTCTCACCGTGTGCCGTCATGGTGACCTCATCTCGCCCACCCGCACAGCGGCACCCGCCCCTCGACCCGCGGCAGGCACCGCACCCGTCCGTCACTCACAGCTCACTGTAAAGACACGCATCGTGGCTTTCGCGTCACTTGGCCCTGCTTCCCCCGTACCGCGTACGAGCGCCCGCCCTCCCCACGTACAACACCCGCCTGTACACACGCACCCGCGCGGTTCACCACCGCTCGAAGATCCATCTTGCTGCCGACGGCCGCTGTCGTCCCCTCGCGTTCGTCCTCCGGTCCGCCCGATGGCGCAGGAAAGCCGCGTGGTGACAACTGGCATCGGTACACCCGTTGTCAGACGCCGCTGGCAGCATCACCGCCATGAACGCCATCCGCACCACCCCACCGCGGCCTTTCGACGTCACCGCTCTCTTCCCTCAACTGGCCCCGCTGGCGCGCACGGCGACCCGGCTGCACCCGCGCCCCGGGGCTCCGTCCGTGCACGACAGCTCGGTCGGCGGGCCGCTGCTGTGGCCCGCCGACGAGCCGTGGCCGTACTGCGACGAGCCGCACGACAGGCACGCGTCGCTGTGGATCCTCTCCCCGGACGACGTCCGGCTCCTGCGCCGCGACCGTGCCTCAGCGGCCGAGCGGCTGCGGCACGACCCTCAGGCACCCGCGCGGACCCCCGAGGAACTGGCGACCTGGCAGCGGCTCAGGGCGGGCCGCCCGTGGTTCGACGGCCCGATCCCCCTTCTCCCCGTCGCTCAGCTCTACGCGCGCGACGTCCCCTTCCCGTGCCCGCCCGACGCGGACCTCCTCCAGGTCCTGTGGTGCCCCTTCGACCACGAGATGGCCCACCCCAAGACCGCGCTCTTCTGGCGCTCCTCCGCCACCGTCACCGACGTCCTCGACGCACCGCCCGAGCCGCCGATCGTCCAGCACGGCTGCTACCTCCCGGAGCCGTGCCTGTTCTCACCGGAGCAGGTCACCGAGTACCCCCACCCCAGCGAGCTGGACAAGGAACTGCGCGATCAGCTGGACGACGAGAGCCGCTGGGAGGCGATCGACCCCGCGCGGTACAGCGCCTACGCGGACGACCCGGGCGAGCTCTACCTGTGCAACCTCTCCACCGCCCCCGGCTGGAAGACCGGCGGCTGGACCCGCTGGAGCCCCACCGACCCCAAGCCCCGCCCCTGCCCCGAATGCGGCACCGAGCAGGTCCCGCTCCTCACCATCGCCTCCTGGGAATGGGACGGCGGCGGCGAGACCTGGATCCCCGAGGAGGAACGGACAGCCGGGGCCCCGCCTCCCCTGAGCGCCCAGGACGGCAACTTCACCGAGATCGACATCACCGGCGGCAACAACCTGCAACTCCACGCCTGTCCGGTGTCTCCGGACCATCCCCACATCGAACTGCTCCAGTGAGCCCTCGCGGAAGTCCTCCGTGCCGCCATGTGCACCGCGACCGCCTCGCCAGTCAGCAGACTCGTCCAACTACCAGAGAATCCAAACGACGGCCCCAGCGGCGGACGAGGCGGTGACGGCGAGCGGCACGCTGCTGCTCGCGGTGTCGAACCGACTCGGGGTTGCTTGGAAGGAGACGTGATTCGCCGCGGTGACGGCGATCATGACGGAGATCGAAGTACCGGCACTAGCAGCGCGGTAAAGCACTAGGGTTGCAGCTCAACGGGACGTCCGTCGGCCCATGTGCCGCTCACCGAGTCACCGTGCCGGGACGTCAGCGGGGTCGTCCGAACCTCGCGACCCGGCTCTTCGCCGAACCGCCTGGGGGGAACTCGCCATGACCGAAGCTCCGATGGACGCTGCCGGCACCGACGGGGACGACGACGCCGACCGGAAGGTCGTCGAGCAGGAGCGGGCCGAGCTGAAGCAGTTCATCAAGGGGCTCAGCGCGGACGACATCAAGTCGGGCAACTGGTTCACCAAGCTCTGCGCCCAGGCGATGAATTCCTACACCGAGAAGGTCGACTGGCAGTACTTCCAGGAGCGGTACGAGGGCGTACCCGCCGATGGCATCGTCGACCAGCGGATCAAGATGGCGTCCCGGTACGCCGCGCTCGAAGGCGGCCTCTCCGCCGGGGCCTACACGGCGGCGGTCGCCGCCACCATCGGAAGCCTCGGAGGTGCCTCGCCCGCGACCGTCCCGGCCGCCGTCACGACCATGATGGTCGACGTCGCGTACACCACCCGGCTCCAACTCCGCCTGGCCTACGACATCTCGGTCCTCTACCGGGTCCCGCTCGACCTCGACGACCCCGATGACATGTGGAAGCTCATCCGGGTGGCCTTCACGATCAAGAGCGGGGAGGTCGCCCGGCAAGGCGTGATCAAATCGGTCCCGGTCATGATGCGGCCCGTGATCAAGCGTTTCTACTCCAAGGCGGTACTGAGCGCCGCGAAGGGGCTTCCCGTCGTCGGGAAGTACCTCCTGCAACGCAACGTCATCAAGATCGGTATCCCCGTCGTCGGCGTTCCCCTCGCCGTGGTGCTGAACCGCTACACGACGCTGCTAGCCGGGCGGCACGCGCAGGCCGTCTTCCGGAACGAGGCGCGGGTGATCGAACTCGCCGAGGGCATGAGCAGGCGGAGTCGGCACCCGCGGTTGATGCTGTGGGTCGCGTGGTTCGTCATCAGGGCGGACCAGAAGATAGCCGACGACGAGGCGCTGTTGATGCGGCACCTGGTGAGGCTGGTACGGGAACGGCATCAGGTGGTCGACAGAGAACTCTCCGACGTCGTCGACATCGACCCCGCCGAGGTGTGGGAGCGCGTAGACGCCGAGCCGGGGGATCTGAGCGACATCCTCGACGCGGCCGAGCGGGCGGCCACAGTGGACGGTGACGTCAGCGCACGCGAGAAGGCCGTCCTCTCCGAGCTTCGTGATCGCTGCCACCGAGTCGGACAACAGCATTCGCCACCTTCCGCGGATGCGGAGGTCTGACGCACGGGTTGGGGGACCTTGCGGCAGTCTCACGGCTCCGGAGAGTCGCGCATGGGTGGGCGCGGCGGCGAAGCACCGAGCGGACACGGTGTCAGGCCGCCGCCCACGGCTTTCCGGAGAGTGGCCAGAGCCTCATGTACAACACACCGCCGTACAGGCGTCGCCCCTGGTGAGAAGCGCGAGCCGACCGCCACGCTGACCACATGCACAGCCCTTTCTCCCAGCGGCACTTACCCCTCAACCCCAAGATCCCCACCGAGTTCGCCATGGCCTTCACCTCCACCCCGCGAGGCGCCCGCCTCGCCCGGCTGTTCGTCGCGCACTGCCTGGACTCCTGGGGGCACCCCTACGACGGCGGCGTCAACGAGACGCTGACCCTGATCACCGCCGAGCTGTGCGCCAACGCCGTACGGCACGGGCGGGTGCCCGGCCGCGACTTCCACGTCCGGCTGGCCGCCGAGGCGGACGGCGGGCGGCTGCGCCTGGAAGTCTCCGACACCCGTGCGGAACGCCGGCCCGCCGTCACCGACCCCACGGTCCCCGAGCCCGAGTCCGAGTCCGGTCGCGGCCTCCTCCTCGTATCCGCCCTGGCCGACGACTGGGGCGTCACAGACCGCCTGCCCGGCCCTGGCAAGACGGTGTGGGCGGTCGTCGACGTCGGTTGAGTCCGAGGACGAGAGGAACCGGACACAGCCGCACGTGAGCAGTTCGCCAAGCCCCTACGGCGATCAGGGAGACGTTCGGGACGCCCTCTGTCACACGGCGAAGCGCCGTCCTTCACTGCGTGGTCGACGGAAGCCAGTCGGCGAAGACCTCCGGAAGGCGGTGCAGGTCCTGGGCCGTCACCGTGACGAGACGCAGGCCGGCGAGGCGGGCCAGTTCGCGCTTGCGTGCGACCTTGGCCGCGTACGCCTGGCGTTCCATCAAGCCCAGCGCCTCGACGAACGTGCCGTCGGCGAGGCGCCAGTCGGCGCGCAGCCCTGTGGTGTTGAGTTCCGGATGGCGCGGGTAGTGCGGCTCCGGTTCGTGCACCACGCCCCAGTGGTGCAGGAAGTCGTCCACGTGCCGTTCGAAGAGTGAGCGGCACAGGTGGCCGTCCGTGGCCACGGTGACGGTGCCCATCGACGAGCGGACCCCGTCCTTGAGCAGGTCCGCGAGCTGGAGCCACTCCGTCCAGGTGCGGGCCGGGCGCGCCGGACGAGTGCTCAGCAGCGTGGAACTGGGCCGAGGGACGAGGAAGCGGCAGAGCAAAGCCTCGTCCACGAGGGCCGCGTCGGTGAACGGGACCGAGATCCGGTCCAGTTGGGCCAGGGACGGCGGCCCGGAGAACTCGATCTCGGCGAGCCTCCGGACGGCGTACAGGATCGCCTCGGTCCACTCGCCGTCCGCGCCGTTGTCCCGCAGCACTCCCCCGTGCGCGAGTCCGCAGCAGCCATGGCAGTAGTAAAGGCCCGGGCGGGCCGACTGGGCCGAGCGTCCGCACAGTCGGCACGGCCCTCGGTGTTCCAGGTCGACGGGCGCTCCGAAGAGCGACTCCAGTGCACGCCGGTAGTAGGGGTTGTCGGCCGCGTCGTCGACGAGCGGGGGCAGGAAGCCATCCGGCGATGGCGCCGGCTCCGCCGGCTTCACGTTGAGCCATCGGCGGTGCCGCTCGGGAATCAGACGCCGTACGGCCTCCGTCACCCGGCTGAATCTGCTGAAGGGGCTGATCTCCGACGTGGCGAACGCGGCCCGGCGGTTGTGCCTCTCCACGTCCTCGCGCGGTGCACCCCGGGTGACGAGCAGCGGGCTGACGCCGTGTCGGCGGAGCAGAACCGTCATCGGCTTGGTGAACGGACCGGCGTACACGGTGAGGGTTCCCGAGTCCGGGTCGTACCAGCCGGCTTCGGGCAGCGCGGAAAGCGGCAACCCGTCCTTGGACAGCCGGATCGACCAGATGCCGTTCCCGGCGACGACCGTGGCGTCGGGGAACTCGCCCAGCGCCTCCAGCCGCTCGGGTGTGTCCACGTCCACGCCGTGCGTACGCAGGGCCTCCAGCGCCTCGGCGCGCGTGCGCTCGTCGACGAGGGTGAGCGGGCCGTCTGGGTGGTGGTACCGGCCGACCTCCACCCCGGCCTCGTCGAGGACGAGGATCCTGGTGTGCTGGTAGACGGACCGGGTCGTGGCGCGCAGCCCCCGGAACCCGTGCGGCCTCTCCCGGAACTCGTCCCAGGCCCGCAGCAGGGGCAGGGCCTCGGCGTCCCGGCGCTGACGCGCCCGGTCCCGGTCGGTCTCCCGGCCCCATGTCCCGTCGGTGGCCCTGTGGTGCAGGCCCGTCCTCATGAGGATGACCAGCCGTTCCGAGAGCGCGCGGCGCAGCCCCTGCTCGACGACGGACGGGGGCGTGGAGTCCGTGCCGGAAGGTTCCTCGGTGGCTCCGGTGGCCTTCGTCCGTCGACGGTCCTCCAGGTAGTCGTCCACGAGCGTGCGGACGGTCTCCCGGCCGGGCAGGAGGATCCGCACGGACCCGATGCCGTAGCCGAACTCCTTCTGCTCCGCCCATGAGAACGGCCGCTCGCGGTCGGGCTCCCACCCTTCGTCGACGTCCTGCCCGTCCTCCTCCTCGTAGAAGTAGCTGTCGTCCTCGAGTTCATGGAGTTCGATCCAGCCGTGGCAGCCCACGGGCGTCCCGGCCTCCTCGGTGAGCCTGTGGATGCTCTCGCTCGTGATGTGGAGACTGCTGCTGTACAGGTAGCCCATGTGCCGGTCGAGTACGGATCCGCCGTGGTGCGGCGGGGAGGCGACGGAGACGGCGCGGGAGTCGTAGTCGTTGTCCGGCCGCGGGACGAGGCCGACGCGTACGGGTATGACGATGTCGCACTTCGCCCGCGGTGGGGCGGGCACAACGCTGTCCTTCCGTAGATGGCGGAGGACGAAGGCGCGCAGGGCGGGTACCGAGTCGTCGAAGACGGCGAAGGCCGGGGCGAAATCCTGCGTCGGATCACCGGGAATCATGAGCATGCCCTCGTCAGGCGCGTGCTGGATCGTCTCTCGACTCGACATGTGTGGATTATGCCAATGACATATGAGCGACAGTGAGGAAGGGGGTGCCTGTGCCCCACTGCCCAGCCCACCGTGGGCGCCGGGCCTGGTCCCAGCGCCCGGCGTCGCAAGCAGCCCTCCTGGCCGACGACGCACCGGACTCCGCGAACCATATGCACGCTGTCGGTGACCCGTCCTAATCTGCGCCCCGTGCCGAATCACCTCGTCCCGGACCGCACCTTCGTCGCCGTTCGGGCCGCGCACGGACAGGACGGAGAACACGGAGAACACACCGGCGCGAGCAACGCATTCGGCCCACTCCCCCGCACCGCGATCACCGACCCGATAGGTTTCGTCCCATGCCTGGCCGTCTCCTCGAACTGCACGTCGAGCACTTCCGCAGCCTGCGTGACGTGACCGTGCCGCTCGGTCCGCTCACGGTGTTAGTGGGCCCGAACGGCGCGGGCAAGTCCAACGTGCTGGAGGTGTTCGACTTCCTCGCCGACATCATCCGCACCGACCTCCAGCCGGCGCTCGACACACGCGGCGGGTTCGACGAGGTGGCCTTCTGGGGCGGGACCAAACCTCCGACGTCCATGCGCATCCACCTCAAGGCGACCTGGACGACCAACTCCACCCTCAACGCGCCGGACGAGTACAGCCTCACCATCCGGCGCCGCTCCCTGCGCTCGAAGCGGACCGGTGAACCGGTCGCCTACGCCCTTTCCCGCGAGGAGAGCTTCGCGTTCAAACGCAGGCAGGGGCGCGGCCGGCGCATCACCATCTCGGGTGAGGAGGCACGCATCCTCGACGTGCGGGCGGGCGAGAGCAAGGACAGTGGCAGCTTCGGCATCCGCAGGCTGAGCAGCGGGCTGTCCACGCTTCCCCGGCTCGGTCCCTCCGACGGCGGCGACGAGGTGACGCGGGTGGCCGACCGGCTGTCGTCGTTCCGGGTCTTCGACGTCGACGTGGCGGCGGCCCGGCAGCCGACCCGTCTACGAGGAACGGACTTCGCGACCCTCGCGCCGCATGCCGAGAACCTGGCCGGGTTCCTGATCCATCTCAGCGGCGACGAGGCGACCTGGAACGACCTGGTCGCCGATGCCCGCACGGTCCTGCCGCATCTGGAGAACATCGAGTTCGAGGAGGTCGGCGGGTCGACCGACCAGCTGACCGTCGTGCTGCGCGAGCGCGGTCTACGCCGCCTGACTCCGCTCGCCTACGCCTCCTACGGGACGGTCCGCCTCCTGGGGCTGCTCGCCCTGCTGTACGACCCCAACCCCCCGGCGTTCACCTGCATCGAGGAGATCGACCACGGGCTGCATCCGCAGGCCCTGGAACTCGTCGTGCAGCGGCTGCGCGAGGCCGCCGAGCGGACGCAGTTCATCGTGGCCACCCACTCGCCCGCGCTCGTCAACCGGCTGCGCCCGGAGGAGTTCGTCGTGTGCGACCGCGACGAGGACGGGGCGTCGATCATCCCGGCCCTCACGGTCGACGAGGTGAAGGACATCGTCGAGGAGTCCGGTGAACAGCCGCTCGGCGAGCTGTGGTTCTCCGGGGTGCTGGGCGGCGACCTCACCGGGGGCGAGCTGTGACCCCGAAGGGGCGGCAGGGCGGCGGGCGGGCGTCCCGGGAGCAGGAACGGGGCGTCATCGTGCTGGCCGGTGAGGACCGGAACGACTGCGAGATCATGGCCTCGCTGATACGTGCGCACCGGCCCGACTTGAGCGCTGCGGCCAAGCTCGTCCGCATCAACGACCCGGTGCGGCTGCGCAGGAAGTCCGACGCGGACCTCGCCGCCGCGGTAAAGACACTGGCCGGCAAGGCGCGGGCCAAGGCGCTCCAGCAGCGCGCCGAGTTGCTCGGGTTCGTCGTCCACGAGGACCTGGACGGCTACGCCGACTCCCGGTACGACCGGATCCGCAAGACGCTGACAGACGAGTTCGCGCGCCAGTGCCAGGAGTTCCGGACGGCCCTCGCGCTCGCCGCCTGGGAGAGCGAGGGCTGGCTGCTGCTCTTCCCGGACGCATTCCCCCACGTCCGTCCGCGCTGGAAGGTCCCCGACCGTCTGCTCGACAAGGACACCGGCCGAGTCAAGGACGCCAAGGAGGAGCTCAAGCGGGGGCTCGGGCTGCCGATCTTCCGGGAGAGCGACGGCCCCGCGGTCGCCCGCGAGGCGCTGGAGCACCGGCTGATCCCCTCCCCGCGCGGCGGCAACCGCTCGTACGCGGACTTCGTCGGAGACCTCACGGGCTGGACCTGACCACCGGGCCACGCGTGCCAGAGGGCAGGGCACGGCAGGGCCTCGGCCGCCCGGATGCGGCCGTCAGCCGCGAACATATGCCGCGTAAACGCTTTTTGCGCTTTTCGTGAAGGTCCGGGATTCGACCAGGTGGGTACCGTTGTCCGAGGTGGGCGTTATTTTTGACGCTGATCGTCACGACACCTTCACCGGCTGCCCCGGCGCTGCGTACCGGGCGATCCCGGTAACCGTCCTGTCCGAAAGGTCCTCGTGAAGCCCACCCTGGCCGCCGCGCAGCTCCGTGGCAGTCTGACGCAGTACCTCACGACGACGTACGCGCTGGCCGACGAGGACACGCGGCTCGCGCTGGAGCGGTTCCTCGGGGACCCGGAGACGGGCATCTTCCGGGGGCCGTACCTGCGGATCAGGACGCCGTTCCACCCCGCCGACGACGAGTGGAGGTCGGCGCTCGAATGGCAGCCGGCCTTCACGCCGTGGCGGCACCAGGCGAAGGCGTGGGAGCGGCTGAGCACGTACCGGGGGGCGGCCGAGCCCACGCTCGTGACGACCGGCACCGGGTCCGGCAAGACCGAGTCGTTCCTGATCCCCGTGCTCGACCACTGCCGACGGCAGAAGGCGCTGGGCCGGCGCGGGGTGAAGGCCGTGCTGCTGTACCCGATGAACGCGCTCGCCACCGACCAGGCCGGCCGTATCGGCGACTACCTGGCGCAGCCGGAATTGGCCCAGGTGACGGCCGGTCTCTACATCGGGGACAAGCCGGACACGGACTTCCGGCGGGTGATGACGCGGCGCGAGGAGATGCGCCAGTCGCCGCCCGACGTGCTGATCACCAACTACAAGATGCTGGACCTGCTGCTGCAGCGGGCCGAGGACCGGCCGCTGTGGGAGGGGGCCGACCCGGCGTACGTGGTGCTGGATGAGTTCCACACCTACGACGGCGCGCAGGGCACCGACGTGGCGATGCTGCTGCGGCGGCTGGCGGCGGCCGTGGGCGCCTCGAAGCCGGAGCGGCCGCTCGGGGCGATCTGCCCGGTGGCGACCTCGGCGACCCTCGGCGAGGGCGGGGGCGACACCGGCGGCATCCTCGCCGTCGCCGAGCAGGTGTTCGGTGTGCCGTTCGGTCCGGACGCGGTGATCGGCGAGGAGCGGCTGAGCGCCGACGACTTCGTCGGCGACATCGACTACGAGCTGCCCGAGCCTCCCAGCCCCAAGGAGGTCATCGACGTGTCGGGCGGACCGGGCATCGAGTCCGACCCGGACCGCCTCGACCTGGACGGTCTCGTCGAGCGGCTGCTGGGGCGGCGCGGCCTGGACCCCTTCCAGATCGGGCGGCTGCTGAGGAAACACGACTTCACCCACGGCGTGCTCGCGCTGTTGAACGGCGAGCCGCTCGACGAGTGGGGGCTGCGGGACCGCATGGCCCGCTTCGGGTACGCGTGGGCGCGCACCGCGCGCGAGAACCCGCGGCTCGCGCTGGAGGCGCTGTCGCGGTTCGTGGCGCTGCTGTCGTCCGCGCGGGACCCCGGGTCCGACGAGCGCAGGCCGCGTCCGCTGCTGCACATCGAGGCGCATCTGTGGGTCCGGCCGGTGAGCCGGGTGCTCAGCGGAGTGGGCGCCCGGCCGGAGTTCCGCTGGTACGAGGACGAGCGGACCGTCGCGCGGCGTTCCGCGCTCACCGCGGCGTCCGCGTCCGAGGACTCGTCCGACGGCGATGAGTGGCCGATGGCGGACTCGCGGCGGCCGCAGGCGCTGCCGGGTTCGGACACCGTGCAGCAGCCGGCTCA
Source organism: Streptomyces sp. NPDC059582 (assembly GCF_042735715.1). Taxonomy (NCBI): domain Bacteria; kingdom Bacillati; phylum Actinomycetota; class Actinomycetes; order Kitasatosporales; family Streptomycetaceae; genus Streptomyces; species Streptomyces sp. NPDC059582. The sequence goes on along the minus strand of NZ_JBHWCC010000023.1, from coordinate 26,056 downwards.
GGCCCACCTGCCCGCGGTCTACTGCCGCGTGTGCGGCCGCTCGGGCTGGGCGGCGCTTTCCCCGGAGGCCGATCCTCAGAAGCTCGAGACGAGCCCGCAGCGGATCTGGTCGGCGTCCATCGGGCGGGACAAGCGGCGGCTGCGGTACTTCATCTCGGCAACGCCGGCCGAAGCACGGGACGCCCTCGCGGCGCTCACCGGCGCGGCGCCGAAGCAGGTCGGTGGTGTCGACCCGCAGTCCGTGGTGGTGCTGGACGGGGCGCAGAGCACCTACCGCCTGCCCGTCGCCGAGGACGGGGAGGGACTGCAGGACGCGTGGTTCGCGCGGGCCGTCCTGGACAAGAAGACCGCCGACCAGGCCGCCAAGGACGACACCTGCCCGGCGTGCAACACCGACAACGGCATCAGGTTCCTCGGCACCGCGCTCGCCGCGCTGGCCTCCGCCACGGTCACCCAGCTGTTCACCGGCGGCCAGGAGATCGCGCTGGCGCCGGAAGAGCGCAAGACGCTGCTGTTCAACGACTCCACGCAGGACGCGGCGCACCGCGCCGGATACGTCGCCAACGCCTCGTACAAGTTCTCGCTGCGCTCGCTGCTGGCGCACCAACTGGACGACGCCGGTGCGCCGCTCCCGCTCAACGACCTCATCGGCGACGTCCTGGACTCCGTGGACGACCCGCAGACGCTGGCCGCGGTCGTCCCGCCGGACCTGCACGACGAACCCGGCGTGGACCGGCTCCTGTCGGGGCGCGGCACCGGGGACGCGCGGACCTGGAAGCTCATCGGTGAACGGCTCGCCTTCGCGACCGTCATGGAGTTCGGGCTGCGCTCGCGGCTCGGGCGCACCCTGGAGCTGACCCGGACCACGGCCGCGGAGGTGATGATCGCCGAACCGGACCGGATCGTCGCGCTCGCCCGTGACCTGCACCTCACGCTGCCGGGACAGCTGGGGCTGGACGGCGGCCTGCCCACGCCCGAGCGGTACCTGGCGTATGTGCGGGGACTGCTGGAGCGAGTACGGCTGCGCGGCGGCGTGCGGCACCGGTGGCTGGACACCTGGATCAAGGAAGCGGGCGTCAACCAGTACCTCATCTCCGGGCAGCGGCCGGAAGGCATGCCCGCCTTCCCCGAGGGATACGTGGCACCGCCGAGGTTCCTGCTCGCCGGCCCCAAGGAGAAGACGAAGTTCGACACGATCACCGGTCGCGGCAACTGGTACCAGGACTGGACACTGCGCTGCCTCGGCCTGGACGCGGCACAGGCGACCGAGTACCTGCGCAGGCTGCTGCCGGTCCTCGCGGACGAGGGCGTGCTGTCGGCACGCACCGCCAAGGACCGCACGACCCGTGTCTACGGACTGCAGCCGGGCCACATCCACGTACGGCTGCTGGCGGACGACCTGGTCAACAAGGCCTTCGTCTCCTGCGAGGAGTGCGGGTGGCAGCAGGTGGTGCCGCCCGAGCGGCGCACCCGCTGGTACGGGCACCCCTGCCCACGCTGGCGCTGCACCGGCCTCCTCACCCCTCCCCAGTACGGCATGTCGTCGACCGGGGCGGGCAGCGGCGGCTTCGGCAGGAAACTGGAGCGTGACTACCGGGCCGACTACTACCGCCGCCTGTACCTGACCGGCGGCACCTACCGGGTCGTCACGGCCGAGCACACCGGTATGCTGACCCGACCCGAACGGGAGCGCGTGGAGCGGACGTTCCGGCTGGGCACCCACTACACCGACCCCAACATGCTCTCCTGCACGCCCACCCTGGAACTGGGCATCGACATCGGCGACCTGTCGGCGGTGCTGCTCGGCTCGCTGCCGGGCGGCCCGGCGAACTACGTGCAGCGTGCCGGACGCGCCGGACGCCGTACCGGCAACGCCCTGGTGGTCGCCTTCGGCGGACGCCGGGCCCGCGACCGGTACTACCTGGACGACCCGACCGAGATGATCGCCGGTGACATCGTGCCGCCAGGCTGCTATCTGTCGGCCGTCGAGATCCTGCGCCGCCAGTACACGGCACACCTGCTTGACCGGGCGGCGCGCGGCGAGCTGACCACGGCGGACGGCGAGCCGCTCATGCCGGTGCCGCGCCTGTCGTCGGCGCTGTTCGGCACCACCGGCTGGTGCCAGGACCTGTCGGACGCGGCGCTCACCCACGGGGCGCGGCTGGTGGAGGAGTTCCTGGCGCTGTTCCCGCAGGCGCCCGGCGGTCCGGACGACGACCTGGGGGTGTCCGCGCACGCGGCGGACGAACTGCGCGCCTACGCCACCGGAGGCATCGCGCGCGCCCTGCAGGAGGCCGAGGAGGAGTGGACGGTGCGCCGCGAGGAACTGCGCCGCCGCATCGCCGCCATCGACACCGCCGTGGACGGGCTGCTCGCCGAGGACCGTGAACAGGGCGCCGAGCGGCGTGAGCTGCTCGCGGAACGGCGCGCCACGGGCGAGCTGCTCCGCGAGCTGAGCCAGACCAGCGCGCACGGCACCCTCGTCGAACTGGGTCTGCTGCCCAACTACAGCCTCACCGACACGACGACGTCGCTGGAGGCCACGCTCTACTGGAAGGAGGCCGCCGGGGACGACGAGGGCACGGAGGCCCCGGAGGGCGCCGACGAGCGCCGGGAGTGGGTGTACCGCAGCGAGGTGCGCGACTACGAGCGCTCCCGCAAACTGGCCCTGACCGAACTCGCGCCCGGCAACAGCTTCTACGTCAACGGCTACCGGCACGTCGTGCGCGCCCTCGACATCGGCAGCCCCGAGCGGCGTGCCTGGGCGGTGTGGCGCCTATGCCCGGCCTGTGGGTACGCACGCACGCACGGTGACCCGAAGAACGACACCTCGCCGTGCCCCCGGTGCGGTTCCCGCGAGATCGCCGACGCGGGATGCGTGCACCACGTGCTGGAGCCCCGGCGCGTGATGTCCCGGGACAAGCGCGACGACGCCCGGGTGCGGGACGACCGTGACGAGCGGGACCGGAGGCGGTACGCGGTCCTCACCACGGTCGACATCGACCCCGCGCATCTGACGGCCGGATCGTGGCGGCACGACACCGCCGTCTTCGGCGCCGACTTCACGCGCAAGGCCGTCGTCCGCACCCTGAACCTGGGGGTCGACCGGCAGGACGGCAGCAGCACGGTTCCGCTGGCCGGTGACGACGTGCGTCTGAACCCGTTCTACGTATGCACGAGTTGTGGTGGGGCGACGGCCGACGGGCGGCCGGTCGTCGACCAGTCGCAGCACGCGCTCACCGCGTCCCTCGCCCGCTCCACCCGTGCGAGCGCCCACCACCAGCTGTGGTGCCCGCGCCGACGGCTGCTCGGCAGCGGGGAGGAGCAGGGCGCCGGGACGGACGTGCCGCTGCTGCTGGCGCACGAGCTGTCGACGGAGGCCGTCCGCATCCTGCTGCCGGCGTCCGTGGCGCGGGCCAAGGAGCGGCTCGCCTCGTTCACCGCCGCGCTGTTCGTGGGCATAGCGGCCCGCTACGGCGGCGACCCCGACCACATCGACATCACCGCCGCGTCCATGCCGGACGGCGAGGACCGCGACTGGCCGCGCCGGTTCCTGGTGGTGTACGACCGGCTGCCCGGTGGCACCGGCTACCTGCACCGCCTGGCCACCTCCGACGGCTTCCGCGAGGTTCTGCTGAAGGCCCGTGAGGTGATCGAGGGCTGCGGCTGCCTGGAGAAGGGGCTCGACGGCTGTCACCGCTGCCTGCTGCGCCGCGTGCCACCGGCCGACTACGACAAGGTCAGCCGCAACGAGGTCCGGCAGATGCTGGACGAGCTGCTCGGTGCGGACGGCGAGCGCTGGCGCACCTCGCCCGTCGCCACCACTCAGCACATCCCGATGCACCGCCAGGCCGAGAGCGATCTGGAAGTCCTGTTCATCGACACCTTGCGAGAGTGGGCCGGGCTTCCCGAGAGCCGTGCGAGCGGTGACGCCTACATAACACCGGCCGGCACCCACGCACTGGACCTGCGGCTGACCGCGGCCGACGGCACCACGCTGAGCTGGCGGGTGTCGCAGCAGCGCGTCCTCGACGGCACCCGCCCCGACGTCCTGTTCGAACGGGTCGACGCGCCCGGTCCGCGCGTGGCGCTCTACCTGGACGGCTACGAGTTCCACGCCGGCCGGGAGCACAACCGGGTCGGCGACGACGCGGACAAGCGCACACGGCTGCGTGCGGAGGGACTCAGGGTCTTCCAGCTCACCTACGGCGACGTCACGGAGTGGCAGCGCCGTGTCCGGGACACCGGCTACGCGGGCGCCGGCCCGGCCGACCCCGTGTGGGAGCCGTACGGCGATCAGGCCCGCGGCAAGGCCCGCGACTACTACGCCAGGGTGTGGGGCGGGCTGCCCGGTGAACTCGCGGAGACCGTGTGGGTCAACCCCGCCGTGCAGCTAGTGGAGTATCTGCGCCGACCGGACGCCGAGCGCTGGCAGTGGCGGGCGGAGGCGGCCCTGGCGGGCTTCATGGGCGACGGGGCGCGGCCCGTCGCGTTGCCGCCGGACGTGCTCGGCGAGCAGATCACGGCGGCGCTGCACGGTGAAACGCCCACGGGGCCACGCGGCCCGGTGCAGCTGTTCACGGTCACCGACCGCTCGGGACTGCCCCTGGTCCTCGCCGCGGACAGCCGGGTGAAACCCCCCGCGTGGACCGGTATCTCCCTCCTCGACGACACACCGGGCGTGCACGCCCAGGAGGACGCCCACAAGCGCCGCTGGCGGGGCTGGCTGTACTGGTCCAACCTGCTCCAGTTCTTGGACAACGGTGGCGGCGACGCCGTCCAGCTCACGACCTCCCTCCTCGACGGGTTCCCCGTCGAGACCCTGGCGGTCACGGGCGGCAGCGGCGTCCTGGACAGTGTCCGCGCCGTACTCGCCCCCGTCCCGACCGTCGACGCCAGGCCCTCGTCGCAGGACCCGGCCCCGGCCGCGACGAAGACGCCCGCCGCGGGCGCCCGGGACGCGGCATGGGATCAGGTCGTCGAATACCTCGACCCGGACGAACCGGGCCTGCTCGCACTCGCCGAGGCCCTCGCCTCGCGCGGCGTCGCGGTTCCCGAGGACGGCTACGAGCTCGACGAGAACGGCTGGCTGGCCGAGCTGGCCTGGCCCGCCGCACGCGTCGGTGTCGTCCTGGCCCCGCGGCCGCCGGAGGGCGAGGACGAGGATCCGGAGGCCGTCGACCGCGACCGAGCGTTCGCCGCGGCCGGATGGGAGGTGCGGCTCGCCGCCGACTGGACCGCCCACGACATCGCGGACCGCCTCGACAACGCACCACCGTCCGACGGCCGGGGACATCGTGACCCGCTTGACGGCACCACCACAGAGAACGGGGAGAACGGACAACCGTGACCGGCAAGAACGTGACACTGCGCCTGCTCGACAAGGCGGACCGGGAGATCCTCAAGCTCCCCCGCCCGGTCAAGGGCGCGATCTACGACTTCCAGCACAAGTTCAAGACCAACCCCGACTCCGCGGGGCTGCGCCTCAAGCAGTTGCAGGGCCACGACAAGCTGCATTCAGCACGCGTCAACGACGAGTACCGCGCGCTGCTGCTGCGCCTGGCCGACGACGACTGGCTGATCGTCTCGGTGAAGCACCGCAAGGACGTGTACGCGCATCTGGACCGGCTGACCTACTCGGTGAACCGCATCACCGGCGGCATCGAGTACGTAGACCTGCAGGTCGTGCAGGAGGAGGTACTAAGTCCCCCGGCCCCGCGGACCGTCGAACCCGCTGTACCTGCCACACCCGCCGAGCCGGCGGCTCCGCGGCCGCTGTTCGCGAAGTGGTCGGAAGAGCAGCTCACCGATCTGGGTGTGGCCCCTTCCCTCGTCCCGGTCGTCGCCGCCCTGACCACCGAGGACCAACTCCTCGGCCTCGTCGAGTACGCGCCGCAGCTCACCGGCGAGGTGCTGCTGGCGCTGTACGACGGCAAGGAGTACGACGACGTCCTGGAGCAGGTCACCGCTCCCGTCGCAGCACCGGATCTCGTGGACCCCGAGGACTTCCGGGCCGCCGCCGAACGTCCTGCCACCATCGTCACCACGACCGACGACGCGCTGCGGGAGGCGCTGGAGGGCGAGGACTTCGGGCGCTGGAAGGTGTTCCTGCACCCTACGCAGGCCAAGCTCGTCTCGCGGGACTACAGCGGTCCGGCCCGTGTGGGCGGCGGGCCCGGCACCGGCAAGACGATCGTGGCTCTGCACCGGGTCAAGCACCTGGTCGAGCGGCTCCCGGCCGGCCGGAACAAACCGGTCCTGCTGACCACGTACAACAAGAACCTCGCGGCGGACCTACGTTCACGGCTGCTCGCCCTGGGCGGCGAGGCGCTGCTGTCTCGGGTCGAGATCAGCCACGTCGACCAGCTCGCGCTGCGCACCGTACGGGAGGCGGATCCCGGCAACCGCAAGCGGATCATCGACGAAGCGCAGGCGGTCCGCGAGTGGCGCTCCCTCCTGGACGAGCTCGGCGAGGACGGCTGGGACGCGGAGTTCCTGCACGACGAATGGACCCAGGTGATCCTCGGTCAGGCCGTGACCTCCCGCACCGACTACTTCCGGGCACGCCGCGCCGGACGTGGCCGCACGGTCAGCCGGTCCGAGCGTGCCGAGATCTGGCAGCTCGCCGAGCGGTTCGTCCAGCGTCTGGACCGGCTCGAGGTCCAGACCTGGGACCAGATCGCGGAACGGGCGGCCCATCTGGAAACGGAACGTGCCCGGCGCATCCAGGCCATCGACCGGCAGCGCGAGGAAGCTGGCGGCCTCGACAACGTGCACGTCGCCGATGGTTCGGGCGGCTGGCTGCGCTACCGATACCGGCACATCGTGGTCGACGAGGCCCAGGACCTACGGCCCGCGCACTGGAAGATGCTGCGTGCGATGACCGCTCCGGATCGCAACGACCTTTTCATGGTCGGTGACACCCACCAGCGCATCTACAAGAACCAGGTGACGCTCGGCAGCCTCGGCATCAACATCCGCGGCCGGTCGTCGAAGCTGTCGTTGAGCTACCGCACCACCAGGCAGATCCTGCGCTCCGCGCTGAACGTGCTCGGCGACGAGACGTACGACGACCTCGATGGCGGCAGCGAGACGCTGGCCGGGTATCGGTCCGTGCTCAGCGGAGCCGTGCCCGACCTGCACAAATTGGGTGACTGGGCCGATGAGCGGGAGGCGATCGCCGCACTGATCGAATCCTGGGGCCAGGTGCCGCACGAGCAGATCGCCATCGCCGTCCCGACCAACGAGATGGCGAGCGAAGCCGCATACACGCTGGCCCAACACGGCATCCGAGCGCTGGAGATCGGCCCGGACGGGCCCCGGGGCGACAGCGGCGTCCACATCGGCACGATGTTCCGGTTCAAGGGGCTCGAGTACCAACGCATGATCATCGCCGGGGTGGCCGACGGGCTGGTGCCACGCTCGAGCGTCAGGCAGCGGCGGACCACTGATCCGGCACGATACCGGGCGGAGATGCAGCGCGCCCGGTCCCTGCTCTTCGTGGCTGCCACGCGCGCCCGAGACAGCCTGGACGTCTTCTGGCACGGGGAGCCGAGCCCGTTCCTCCAAGAGCTGATCAGGGTGCGGCCGCCGGCCGCGGCATGACCTGACCCGGGATCGTGCCGCGGTTCGCCTCGGCTAACGCGGCGCGACCGGTCCCTGGGGCACGATGAAGGGCCGCCGGGGATCCTCCGGCGGCATCCTGCGGGTCGCAAGTGCGGGATCGGGTGCCGGTAGATACGGGGCGAGGGCCACATAGACTTCCGCCGCATCGCCTGGACGATCCTCGGGACGCTTGGCGAGCAGTACGTCCAGCAGGTCCTGGAGCGCGGTCGGGGCTTCGACACCGCAGTCGGCCAGCCGGGGCGGGGCCGCGGTGAGGTGCTGAGTCACCAGCTCGGCGGGACCCTCGCTCAAGAAGGGGGGCCGACCGGTGAGCATGTGGTGCAGCAGGCATCCCACCGCGTACAGGTCGCTGCGACCGTCCAACGGCTTTTCGCCGGCCAGAAGTTCGGGTGAGGCGTAGGACACGTTACCGAGCGTTTCGCCCGTCATGGTGAGCCGCGGGTCGGTGTCCGAGAGAACTTTCACGAGACCGAAATCGAGGATCTTCACCAGACCACTGCCACAGACCATGATGTTCTGAGGTTTGAGATCTCGGTGCACGAGGCCGGCTGCATGCGCGGCTGATAGTCCCGAGCACAGCTGTGTGGCGGCGGAGACGGCAACGGGCACGAGCAGGCGTCCGCCGTCGGCGCCGTCGATGACGTTGTCGAGGGTCGTCCCGTCGACGAGCTGCATCACCAGGCAGCAGACGTCCTCGGTGACGGCCGCGTCGTACACGGTGGTGATGTTGACATGGTCCAGACGAGCGGCGGCCTTGGCCTCCCTCTCGAAGCGCGCCAAGGCGGTGCGGCGCCAGTCGGGCAGGGCCAGAAGATCCGCGGCGACGGTCTTGACCGCGACAGGGCGCTCCAGATACACGTCCATCCCCTGCCAGACGTGCCCCATTGCCCCTCTGCCCAGAATCCGGTCCAGCCGGTACCTGCTGCGCAGAACCTTGCCCGCGGCAAACTGCTCCACTTTCTCTTCCTTCGGTGAGCCCCAGCGGTATGTCGGTGCACGGACTGCCTGGCCGGAGGGCCGCCGTCGACAACCCACATGGAACAAGTCAACCAACCCCGTGCGCACACCCGAAAACCCTCAAGGACCAAAGGATCCCGCACGGACCCCACGAACATGACGCCAGGTAGCCCGAACCGAGATGGCACGCTATCCGCTACCGGATGCTCTGCAAGAGCTGCCCTGTGGCAGTGACGGTCCAGAACGACCATCCGTTGCGATTCGGGTTGACGTGTGGTTTGAGGGCCCGCACCACGGCCAGTGCCGCCCCGCTGGGGGTCTCGTACTCGCCACGGCCAGGGCCGGAAGGAATCGTCACGATGCGGGACGAAGGGTCGTAGTAGGCAGGGATACGTCGGCCTTCGTAGATGACGTGAACCTCGACACCCTGATCCGTGCGGAGTTTTTGGACTTCCGCTCCGACGAGCGTAGGTGCGGCGGGGTCCTCTGCGATCACTTCCTCATCGGCTGGCAACTCGTCGGTGTCCCGGTGGGCGGCCTGCCCGTCGTAGGTGGGCAGGCCCAGAAGCTCGTTGAGGACGTTGGCCAGCAAGCGCCTGCGGGCAGCTAGGAAGTCAGGGAACCGGTCGAGGGACCTCAGCTCAGGCTCGTCGGGAATCCACTGCTCGGCCAGACGCTCCGGCGCGATCCCCGCCATGTATTCGGCGGGCAGCCTGGAGGAGATCATCTTGTTCGTCTGGCCGGTGATGAAGGCCAAGTTGGCGAGGCTGTTCCACTCCTCCTTCGCGTAAGTCGTCTGGACCCGGGCGCGCGGGAACACATGGTGGAATTCGATCTTGGCACCGCTGTTCATGGGCTGGTCGCTGATGGCGATGTTGGTCGCCCAGTCCCTCGCCGTGCCCCGCAACGCGGCGATGTACAGCAGTTTGAAGAAGGGGTGTGTGGAGTACTTCTGCTCCAGGTCCCTCGGGTGGAGGGCGCTGTCCAGGGACCGAGTGCCGGAGGCCCTGCGGATGAGCTCGGCGAACAGGCCCTCTCCCTCACGCGCCTTGATCAGCCTGGCCTCCGCGTCGAGCTTGCCCTCGACCTGCAGCGAGTAGTGACTGAACGCCATCGCTGTGTACGCCCAGCGGCGCAGTAGCTGAGCCTCCCCCGGACGCAGTTTGCCGTCCCGGTGGTGCAGCAGCAGGGCGGGCACGATGGTGACGTTCGGCGACGAGAGAACCTCGGACCGAGGGATCGAGCACTCGCCCTTCAGGAAGTCAATCGCGAAGCGCAGAGCCCTCTCGGTGGCCTGCCAGGCCTCCTTCAGCGCGGCTTCGTCGACATCCGCCCCGATGAGCTTGATGTGATGGGCGCCGGTTCCCGCGAGGAGGCTCATGAGACGCAGGACGGCTTCCCTGTTCAGGGCGAAGTTGCTGTCCTGCAGTTCCTGGTGGAAGGCGTCCATGGTGTCCAGGCCGTCGGACCAGCGGGCCGCAATGGCGCTATACACGAGATCGCCTTTGGACAGCCGCCGACCGCCCTTGTTCAGCCGGGCGAAAAGTTCGGCGACCTCCTCGTAGTCGTCGGACTCGTAGGTGATGACGGCGATTTGGTGGTGCCGAACGTTGTTCACCTTCTGCAGCCGCTGGGTCCACGTGTCGAAATCCGGATCGTCAAACGGCACACCGGCCTTGTGCAGGACTTGGTAGAACTGCACGTTCTCCTGCAACAGCGTCGACACCGGGATCAGCAGTGGATCCTTGCGCTGGACCGCGCTCGGGTTGACGAACTCCTCGGTGCGCACGTCGAAGCGCAGGTCGATGAAACGGCCGTCGGCCTTGGACTCGGGCCGGTACACCCAGGCAAGGGAGGTCAACCGCTGTTGCCCGTCCAGCAGATAGAGGGGGTGGTGCACCGACTTGTCGGTCTGGACGACAGCGGCCGTCTTGAAGGGGACGGTCAGATCGGTCTTCCACAGCAGCAGAGCGCCGACCGGATAGCCCCGGTAGAGGGAATCGAAGAGGTCGCGTACATCGGGCCTCATCCAGACGAAATCCCGCTGGATGGAGGGAATGACAACCCTGCCCTGCAGCAGGTCCTCGACCTGAGAAATGATCTTTTCGTTTGCCAGCCCCATGCTGCCCCCCAGCCTGCGATGCTCCGCCGCAGACACGGTATCAACCGCTGAGTAAGGCCGACTGCGGCCGAACGGCCCCAGCATCGCTTGCCGGGGTTGTTGCGTACCCCGCTCCGGCCGTCCGGACCCCGTACGCACACTCCGCTCCGGCTCGTCCGAACCCCGTACGCACACTCCGCCCCAACGCGCCGGGACACCGCCACGACGACTTGCCGATGAGTAGGCGGTGACGCGGCCGAAGCGGACCGGCGCCGGCGGACAATGCCCGAGGCCACGCTCCGTGAGAAGGCGAAGGACCGCCTGATCGCGGCCGGGATCCCCGCCAGCCGGGTCCGCGGGAGCCGCCTGCACCAACGACGCGGTCAACGTGGGCGCCGTGCACACCTTCAAGGGGCACGAGTACCGCTACACCGCGGTCTTCGATGTCAACGAGCGCGCCCTGCCGAACCCTTCGGCTCTTAGCACCGGAAGAGATCGACCGGCTCCAGCACGAGGCCAACCTCGCCACGGAACGCGGGCTGCTGTCCGTCGCCCTGCACCGGGCCCGGGACGGACTGTACATCTCACGGACCGGACAGCCGAGCCGGTTCCTGGTGGAGGCCGGCTGCGGGTCACCGTGGCCGACACAGTCAGCTCGCCACCCCGCAAGCGAACAGACCCCAGCAGACACAAGCGATTTGACGGTGCTTTCAATTGCATGAGAGGGTGTGGTCGCTTTAGCTCGTGAAGGCGACGCGGCATACAACATCGGGGCGTGAGGGGTGGACGGGCGGTAGCGAGGGGGATGCGACTTCAGCCGCCGCAGGCTTGCCGGGGATGTCTGTGACCGGAATCCGCCTTCTGCCCGCGACCGTGTGGGATGCCCTTCGGTGGGGGCGCTCGCGGAAGGGGTGTGTGATGGCTGACAAGAAGAAGGCTGATGAGGGAACGGTCGCGAAGACCGGGCAGTGGGTTGCCGATCTCGCGGAGAAGGTCATGGTGAACGGTGTAGGGCCGATCACAGGGTCGGCGACCTGGGCCGAGGACCGTCTTTCGCGCCGGCAAGGCGTCGATTACAGGGCACCTGGAGACGATGAGCGCCGTTCTCCTGAGGACATAAAGGAGGACATCGATGCGGTCATAGCCCGGCTCATCAGGGAGTCCGTGGCTGCGGCCGGGACTCAGGGGTTCGTCACCGGGCTCGGAGGTGTGCTCACTGCAGGCGTGACGATACCGGCGAACGTGGCCGCATCCGTCGCAATCAACATGCGAATGGCTGGTTCCATTGCCCACCTTCGGGGATGGGACATACGTGATCCGCACGTGCGGACCGTCGTGATGATGCTCGCAATCGGGATGAGCACGCAGAGCGTCCTGGCCGCGTTCGGAGTGAAGGTCGGTCAGAAGATCGGCGAGCAGATGATCAAAAAGATCCCGATCGCGATGCTCCGGGTGATCAACAAGAAGGTCGGGTTCTTCCTCTTCTCGAAGTATGGAACCCAGCGCGCTGCGATCACGCTGGCCAAGGGGGTCCCGATCCTGGGAGGCCTCGTCGGAGGGGCTGTGGACGCAGGGGCAACTGCTGTCATCGGACGGGCCACGGACAAGGCGTTGCGCGACGAAACTCTGCGGGCAGAGGAACCGAGGTGACGATGAAGCGAACTGGACGAGCGCTCGCCCATTCCTCGCTGCGGATGGAGGAGCAGCGGGAGGACTGCCAGCACTACCTGGGCTCGTCGCCGCACGACCTTGCCAGACCTCGTCGAGGCCGTAAGACCAACGGTGCATGCACGCACTGCGGAAGCTGCCGCCGGGCTTGTTCAACGTCACCCCAGAGGTCGAAGTCCTCGACCAGCTTCAAGCCGAGGCGCAGCCGACCACCGAGCCGAAGCAGGAGAAGCCACTACGGAGAAGGGGATCCTCAAGATCGCGAAGAACATGCCACGAGGACCGCGACCGTCAGGTCGAGGCCCTCGTCTACGCATCGTCTTTGCTGGTGTCCGAGGGGGGACTTGAACCCCCACGCCCGATAAAGGGCACTAGCACCTCAAGCTAGCGCGTCTGCCATTCCGCCACCCGGACCAGGTGTATGCCGCCTTGCGGGGTGTGTTCCGCGCGGCGACATGGACAACAATACCAAGGTTTCGGAGTGCGTTTCACCTGCATATCCGCCCTGCCGACGGCCCCGGGTGACGCCCGTGGAGCGAGGGCGATCAAGGGGCGCTCAACGTCACCGCCGGTGATCGCATGAACACGGACGTGGGCGTCGGCCGGACAGCAGGAACGGCCTCGCGTGGAGCCGCCCCGCCCGCTCACTCCCGCACGTGCTCCCCTGCCACCAGGGTCTCCAGGGCCCGTACGAGCAGAGCCGCCGTCTCCTCTCCGAGCGGGGCGAGGAAGCGGCGCTCCGCGGCCCGGCGGGCGCACTCGGCCCGGCGCAGACAGTCCCCGCCGACAGGCGTCAGCTCGACGAGGTTCTTGCGCCGGTCCCGGGGGCTGCGGCGGCGGCGCACCAGGCCGTGGTCCTCCAGACCGTCGATCAGCGCCACCGTAGTGGTCCGGTCCACACCGAGCCGCGTCGCGAGCTCCACCTGCGACAACGGCTCGGCGTCGGCCAGGACCGCCAGGACTGCCAGGTCGGGTCCGCCCACGCCGTGCGGCGCGAGGGCCTCCGCGGCGGCCCTCGTCAGCCGCGCGTGGGCCTGCCGGAGGAGGTGACCGAGCCGGGGTTCCAGCGGCCCGTGGGACTGGTCGTGGTCACTGGCCATGGCCACGACTGTAAGGGGCGGATCGCGGCTTCTGCGGGTGTTCTGGAAGGGGTGGCGTGGGACTGCGGACGGTTGCCTCCGACGGTCTCCGGACGCCGGCGTCCCGTGCGGTCACCGGACACCGACGCCGCGTGCGGTCTTCGGACAGCGGCGCCGCGTGCGGTCTTCGGACACCGACGCCGCGTGCAGCCGTCCGACACTCGCGCCGCGCGCGGTCACCGGAGGTCGGCGCCGCGTGCGGTACGCGGACGCCGCCGCCGGAGGCCGCTGCCCGGCCACCCGTCACGGCATGAGGTGGTACTCCGGGAAGTTCCCCGGCAGCCGCTCCCCCGCCGGGCCCTCGGTCACCGCGCGCACCAGCAGCTCGCCGCCGACGAACGCGCCGCTCCAGGACGCGCCGAAGCCGCCGAACAGTTCGTCCCGGTCGCCGCGGGAGCGGGGCTTGCCGTGGCCGACCTTGAACGCGCGGATCTGCGGGGCCAGTCGCTCGTAGGTGGCCCGGTCGTCCGTGGAGAGCGTGGCGACCAGCGCGCCGTTGGACGCGTTCATCGCCGCGAGCAGCTCGGCCTCCGTGTCGACCAGGACGATGGTGTCGACCGGGCCGAACGGTTCCGCGTGGTGCAGGGGCGACGACGGGGGCGGGTTGAGCAGCGTGACCGGCTGGACGTACGCCGAGGTGTCCTGGCCGGGCAGGAAGGCGGCGTCGGACAGCTTGCCCCGGTGCAGCGGTACGGCGCCGCGGTCGATGGCCTCGGCGACCTGGTCGTGCAGTTCCTTCGCCTTGGCCGCGTTGATCACGGGGCCGAAGTCCAGGTCGGGGTAGGGGTCGTCGCGCCGGTCGACGGCCAGCGGGTGTCCCACCCGGAGGGTGCGGACCGCCGGGAGGTACGCCGCCAGGAACGCGTCGAACAGCTCACGCTGGACGACGAAGCGCGGGTACGCCGTGCAGCGCTGCTTTCCGTAGTCGAAGAGCTTGGGGACGACGGCCGCGAGCGCGTCCCAGTCCGAGTGGTTCCAGATGCCCCAGGTGTTGAGGCCCTCCTGTTCGAGTACGTGCCGCTTGCCGAGGTCGGCGACGGCCGTGGCCACCGCGGCGCCGGTGTCACGGCCGCCGACGAAGGAGACGCAGCCGATCTCGGGCGCCCGCACCAGCGCCTCGGACAGTTCTCCTCCGCTGCCGCTGACGAGGGTGACGGGGATTCCCTCGCGGGCCGCGAGCGCGCAGGCCAGGGTCAGACAGGCGACACCGCCGTCGGTCGGGGTCTTGGCGATCACCGCGTTGCCCGCGAGCGCCTGTACCAGCAGGGCGTGGACGAGCACGCTCATCGGATAGTTCCAGCTCGCGATGTTGGAGACCGGCCCCTGCAGCGGGGCCCGTCCGGCGACCATCGGTTCGATGCCGTCGACGTACCAGCGCACCCCGTCGATGGCCCGGTCGACGTCCGCCTGGGCCAGCCGCCAGGGTTTGCCGATCTCCCAGACGAGCAGCAGGGCGAGGAGTTCGCGGTGCTCGGTGAGGGCGTCGAGGGTGGCGGCGACGCGGGCGCGCCGTTCGTCGAGCGGGATGTGCCGCCAGGCCCGGTGCTGGTCGAGCGCGGCGCGGACGGCCTGCCGGGCGGTGTCCCGGTCCAGGCGCGGCGGGCCCGCGATGGGGCTGCCGTCGACCGGGCTGGTGGCGGGCAGGGGCCTGCCGTCCGCCTGCCAGGAGGCGTCCCAGAGGTTGAGGACGCGGTCGTCCCGGAAGGCCTCGGGGGCGACCGTCAGGCAGCGCTGCCAGGCGTCCGACCAGGACGTACCTGACTTGAGGGTGAGGATGCGGGGTGTTCGACCGGGGGTGGGACCGGGATCGTTCGTGGGGTCGGGAGTGGGGGCCATGAGGGAACTCCGCTCTCGGTGCACAGTCGGGGGCGGGAGATGATCGGCTCGCCGCGCACGGGTTCGCACCGCCGCGCGCGGGCGTCGTACGGTCGCGCTGTCGTGCCATCGCGCTGTCGTGCCGTCGTGGTTAGTGCTGTCGTGCCGTCGCACATATGAGCGTCTCGCACACCGTCGCACATATGAGCGTCTCGTACGAAGGGGCGCAGTGCCACCGCCCGGCGGGTGTACTTGGTGCCACCGCCCGGCGAATGCACTTGGTGCCACCGCCCGGCGGCGGGCAGTCACCCCACGTCAGCCTCGCGTGCCGCCCTGGTCGTCCTCGATCCGGGACAGTACGGACAGGACCAGCCGCGCGGTCTCCGTCGGCGTGCTGCCCACGCTCACCCCGACCGCCTCCAGGGCCCGCTTCTTCGCCTGCGCCGTGCCGGAGGAGCCGGACACGATCGCGCCCGCGTGGCCCATGGTCCTGCCCTCGGGCGCGGTGAAGCCCGCGATGTAGCCGACGACGGGTTTGGTGACGTGGGCGCGGATGTAGGCCGCCGCGCGTTCCTCCGCGTCGCCGCCGATCTCCCCGATGAGGACGATCAGTTCGGTGTCGGGGTCGTCCTGGAAGGCGGCCAGGCAGTCGATGTGGGTGGTGCCGACGACGGGGTCGCCGCCGATGCCGACACACGTCGAGAAGCCGATGTCGCGCAGTTCGTACATGAGTTGGTAGGTCAGGGTGCCGGACTTGGACACCAGGCCGATGCGGCCGGGCTTGGCGATGTCGGCGGGGATGATGCCCGCGTTGGACTGGCCGGGGGTGATCAGGCCGGGGCAGTTGGGGCCGACGATCCTGGTTCCCTTGCCCCGCGCGTACGCGGTGAAGGCGACGGAGTCGTGTACCGGGATGCCCTCGGTGATGACGACGGCCAGCGCGATGCCCGCGTCGGCGGCCTCGACGACGGCGGCCCGGGCGAACGCGGGCGGCACGAACACGACGGTGACGTCGGCGCCCGTCGCCGCCATGCCCTCGGCGACCGAGCCGAAGACGGGGACGGCGACGGAGGTGCTTCCCAGGCCCGCCGGGGACTGCGGGACGTCGAAGTCGACGGTGCGGCCCGCCTTGCGCGGGTTGACGCCGCCGACCACGTTCGTGCCGGCCGCCAGCATGCGCCGGGTGTGCTTCATTCCCTCGCCGCCGGTCATGCCCTGGACGAGGACCTTGCTCTCCTTGGTCAGGTAAATGGCCATGTCGTCCCGTCTCCTCAGGCTTCGGTGGCGAGTTGGGCGGCTCGGCGGGCCGCGCCGTCCATGGTGGTGGCCTGCTGGACCCGGGGGTGGGAGCGCTCGTCGAGGATGGCGCGGCCGCGGGCCGCGTTGTTGCCGTCGAGGCGGACGACCAGCGGTTTGGTCAACCGGACGGTGTCCAGGGCCCGCACGATGCCCTCGGCGACCGCGTCGCACGCGGTGATGCCGCCGAAGACGTTGACGAGGACGGACTTCACCGCCGGGTCGGACAGGATGACGGACAGGCCGTCGGCCATGGTCCGGGCGGACGCTCCGCCGCCGATGTCGAGGAAGTTGGCGGGCCGCGCGCCGCAGCCCGCGACCACGTCGAGCGTCGACATGACCAGGCCCGCGCCGTTGCCGATGACGCCGACCTCGCCGTCGAGCTTGACGTAGTTGAGGCCCTTCGCGGCGGCCTCCTCCTCCAGCGGGTTGTCGTGTGCGGTGGTGTCGGCGCCCCAACGCTGCTGCCGGAAGCGGGCGTTGTCGTCGAGCGTGACCTTGCCGTCGAGGGCGAGGATCCGGCCCTGCCGGGTGCGGACGAGCGGGTTGACCTCGACGAGTAGGGCGTCCTGCGCGACCAGTACCTCCCAGAGCCGGACCAGGACGTCGACGGTCTGCGGCGGCAGGCCGGCCGCCGCGGCGATCTCGCCGGCCTTGGCCGAGGTGACGCCCTCGGCCGGGTCGACCGGGACGCGCGCGACGGCCTCGGGCCGGGTGGCGGCGACCTCCTCGATGTCCATGCCGCCCTCGGCGGAGGCGATCGCGAGGAAGCGCCCGGCCGAGCGGTCGAGGACGTAGGAGACGTAGAACTCGGTCTCGATGTACACGGGTTGGGCCAGCATCACCGTGCCGACCTGGTGGCCCTTGATGTCCATGCCCAGGATCTGGCGGGCCGTCAGCTCGGCGGCGGCCGGGTCGGCGGCGAGCTTGACCCCGCCGGCCTTGCCGCGGCCGCCCGTCTTGACCTGCGCCTTGACGACGACCCGACCGCCCAGTCGGCGGGCGATCTCCCGTGCTTCCTTGGGCGAGTCGGTGACCTCGGCCCGCGGCACCAAGATGCCGTGTTCCTCGAAGAGTTGCCTTGCCTGGTGTTCGTACAGGTCCATCTCGGCTCCTGTCTGGAAAGTGCCGCACGCCCCCTGGACACCACCCACCGGATGCGGGATAACAAGCTTCATACAGTATTCGTCGACTGTATGCAATGTACCGCGAGAGCGTTCCACCCCTACGAAGGGACAGGACTTCGCCATGCCCGACGACACGCAGGACGTGATTTCCGGCGGCCATCTCGTTGCCAAAGCGCTCAAGGCCGAGGGGGTCGACCGCATCTACACGCTGTGCGGCGGCCACATCATCGACATCTACGACGGCTGCGTCGACGAGGGCATAGAAGTCGTCGACGTACGCCATGAGCAGGTCGCGGCCCACGCGGCCGACGGCTACGCACGCATCACCGGCAGGCCCGGCTGCGCGGTCGTCACCGCCGGCCCCGGCACCACGGACGCCGTCACCGGCGTCGCCAACGCTTTCCGCGCCGAGTCCCCCATGCTGCTGATCGGCGGCCAGGGGGCCCTCACCCAGCACAAGATGGGGTCCCTCCAGGACCTGCCGCACGTCGACATGATGACGCCGATCACCAAGTTCGCGGCGACCGTGCCGGACACGGCGCGCGCGGCGGACATGGTGTCGATGGCGTTTCGCGAGTGCTACCACGGCGCGCCCGGTCCCTCCTTCCTGGAGATCCCGCGCGACGTCCTCGACGCCAAGGTGCCCGTGGCGAAGGCACGCGTGCCCCAGCCGGGCGCCTACCGCGCCTCGACCCGCTCGGCCGGCGACCCCGAGGCGATCGAGAAGCTCGCCGACCTGCTGGTGCACGCCGAGAAGCCGGCGATCCTGCTGGGCAGCCAGGTGTGGACCACCCGCGGCACCGAGGCGGCCGTCGACCTCGTGCGCACCCTCAACATCCCCGCGTACATGAACGGCGCGGGACGCGGCACCCTGCCGCCCGGCGACCCGCACCACTTCCAGCTCTCACGCCGGTACGCGTTCTCCCACGCCGACGTCATCGTGATCGTCGGCACGCCCTTCGACTTCCGCATGGGCTACGGCAAGCGTCTCTCGCCGGAGGCGACCGTCGTCCAGATCGACCTCGACTACCGCACCGTCGGCAAGAACCGGGACATCGACCTCGGGATCGTCGGCGACGCGGGCCTGGTGCTGAAGTCGGTGACGGAGGCCGCGTCCGGGCGCGTCGACGGGGGCGCGTCCAGGCGCAAGGAGTGGCTCGACGAGCTGCGCGCCGCCGAGCAGACCGCCCTCGACAAGCGGCTGCCCAGCCTGCGTTCGGACGCCTCACCGATCCACCCGTACCGCCTGGTGAGCGAGATCAACGACTTTCTCACCGAGGACTCGATCTACATCGGCGACGGCGGCGACATCGTCACCTTCTCCGGGCAGGTCGTGCAGCCCAAGTCGCCGGGGCACTGGATGGACCCGGGTCCGCTCGGCACCCTCGGCGTCGGCGTCCCCTTCGTGCTCGCCGCGAAGCAGGCACGGCCCGACAAGGAAGTGGTGGCGCTGTTCGGCGACGGCGCGTTCTCCCTGACCGGCTGGGACTTCGAGACCCTCGTCCGCTACGACCTGCCCTTCGTCGGCATCGTCGGCAACAACTCCTCCATGAACCAGATCCGTTACGGCCAGGCCCAGAAGTACGGCCTGGAGCGGGAGCGGATCGGCAACACCCTCGGCGACGTCCGTTACGACGAGTTCGCCCGGATGCTCGGCGGTCACGGCGAGGAGGTCCGCGACCCCGCCGACATCGGGCCGGCGCTGCGCCGGGCCCGCGAGTCCGGCAAGCCGTCGCTGGTCAACGTCTGGGTCGACCCGGACGCGTACGCCCCCGGAACCATGAACCAGACCATGTACAAGTGAGGTGGCCTTCATGACCGCAACGACCGGAACGCCGCCCAAGGCCCTCGACGGCATCCGCGTCCTGGACATGACCCATGTGCAGTCCGGGCCCTCCGCGACCCAGCTGCTCGCCTGGCTCGGCGCGGACGTCGTCAAACTGGAGGCCCCGACCGGGGACATCACGCGCGGGCAGCTGCGCGACCTCCCGGACGTCGACTCCCTCTACTTCACGATGCTCAACTGCAACAAGCGGAGCATCACCCTCAACACCAAGACCGAGCGCGGCAAGGAGATCCTCACCGAGCTGATCCGGCGCTCCGACGTCATGGTCGAGAACTTCGGCCCCGGCGCGGTCGACCGGATGGGCTTCACCTGGGACCGCGTCAAGGAGATCAACCCGCGGATCGTCTATGCCTCCATCAAGGGGTTCGGCGACGGCCCGTACACCGATTTCAAGGCGTACGAGGTCGTGGCGCAGGCCATGGGCGGGTCGATGTCGACCACCGGTTTCGAGGACGGGCCGCCGCTCGCGACGGGAGCCCAGATCGGGGACTCGGGAACGGGTGTGCACGCCGTGGCGGGGATACTCGCCGCCCTGTACCAGCGGGAGCACACCGGGCGTGGGCAGCGGGTCAACGTGGCCATGCAGCACGCCGTACTCAACCTGTGCCGGGTGAAGCTTCGGGACCAGCAACGCCTGGCACACGGGCCGCTCGCCGAATATCCCAACGACGACTTCGGCACCGAGGTTCCCCGGTCCGGGAACGCGTCCGGCGGCGGCCAGCCCGGCTGGGCGGTCAAGTGCGCGCCGGGCGGCCCGAACGACTACGTGTACGTCATCGTGCAGCCCGTCGGCTGGCGTCCGCTCAGCGAGCTCGTCGGCCGGCCCGAACTCGCCGACGACCCCGAGTGGGCGACGCCTCAGGCCCGGCTGCCGAAGCTGGGCAAGATGTTCCAGCTGATCGAGGAGTGGTCCTCGACCCTGCCCAAGTGGGAGGTGCTGGAGCGGCTCAACGCCCACAACATCCCGTGCGGGCCGATCCTGTCCACCCGGGAGATCATCGAGGACGACTCGCTGGTCGCCAACGAGATGGTGGTCACCGTGCCCCATCCCGAGCGCGGCGAGTTCGTGACCGTCGGAAGCCCGCTCAAGCTCTCCGACTCCCCTGTGGACGTGCGGAGTTCACCCCTGCTCGGGGAGCACAACGAAGAGGTCTACGTCGGCGAGCTCGGGCTCGGTGACGAGGAGCTGCGGCTGCTCAAGTCGAACGGAGTGATCTGACGTGATGGCCGAGGACCGGCTGCTCAGGGTACGCACGCTCCTGGAGTCCGTGCGGGCGCAGGGGCGCACCGCGCTCACCGCGCCCGAGGGCAAGGTGATCGCCGACGCGTACGGGATCGCCGTACCGGGCGAGGAGCTGGCGACCGACGTGGACGAGGCGGTGGCGTTCGCGGCACGCTTCGGCGGGCCCGTCGTGATGAAGATCGTCTCCCCGGACATCCTGCACAAGACCGACGCCGGCGGTGTGGTCGTCGGGGTGGAGGGGGCGGCGGACGTACGGGCGGCGTTCCACCGGATCGTCGAGAACGCGCGGGCGTACGCGCCCCAGGCGCGTATCGAGGGCGTTCAGGTGCAGGAACTGCTTCCGCAGGGGCAGGAGGTCATCGTCGGCGCGGTGACCGATCCGACGTTCGGGAAGGTCGTGGCGTTCGGGCTCGGCGGGGTGCTCGTCGAGGTGCTCAAGGACGTGACGTTCCGGCTGGCGCCGGTGGACGCCGACGAGGCGCTGTCCATGCTGGACTCGATCCGCGCGGCGGAGATCCTGCGCGGGGTGCGCGGCGCCCCGGCCGTGGACCGGTGGGCGGTCGCCGAGCAGATCCGCCGGGTGTCCCGACTGGTGGCGGACTTCCCGGAGATCGCGGAGGTGGACCTCAACCCGGTGATCGCGACCCCCCAGGGCGCGGTCGCCGCCGACATCCGGGTGATCCTCGCCGAGTCGCAGCCGCCGCCTCGCCGGCGCTACACCCGCGAGGAGATCCTGACCAGCATGCGCCGGCTGATGCAGCCGGCCTCCGTGGCCGTGATCGGCGCCTCCAACGAGCAGGGCAAGATCGGCAACTCGGTGATGCGCAACCTGGTCGACGGCGGCTTCGCCGGAGAGATCCATCCGGTGAACCCCCGGGCCGATGACATTCTGGGCCGCAAGGCGTACAAGAGTGTCACCGACGTTCCCGGTGAGGTGGATGTGGCGGTCTTCGCGATCCCCGCCAAGTTCGTGGCCTCGGCCCTGGAGGAGGTGGGACGCAAGGGGATCCCCAACGCCGTGCTGATCCCCTCCGGGTTCGCCGAGACCGGCGAGCACGAACTCCAGGACGAGATCGTGGCGATCGCCGAACGGCACGGCGTCCGGCTGCTCGGCCCGAACATCTACGGCTACTACTCCACGTGGCAGGACCTGTGCGCCACGTTCTGCACGCCGTACGACGTCAAGGGCGGGGTGGCACTCACCTCGCAGTCCGGTGGCATCGGGATGGCCATCCTGGGCTTCGCCCGCACCACGAAGACGGGCGTGTCGGCGATCGTCGGCCTGGGCAACAAGGCGGACCTGGACGAGGACGACCTGCTGACCTGGTTCGGCGAGGACCCGCACACCGAGTGCATCGCGATGCACCTGGAGGACCTCAAGGACGGGCGCGCCTTCGTCCGGGCGGCGCGCGAGACCATCACCAAGAAGCCCGTCGTCGTCCTCAAGGCGGGCCGTACGGCGGCCGGCGCGAAGGCGGCCGGCTCGCACACGGGCGCGCTCGCGGGCGACGACGCCGTGTACGACGACATCCTCCGGCAGGCGGGGGTCATCCGGGCGCCGGGGCTCAACGACATGCTGGAGTACGCGCGCGGGCTGCCGGTGCTGCCCACCCCCAGGGGCGACAACGTCGTGATCATCACGGGGGCCGGCGGCAGCGGCGTACTGCTCTCGGACGCGGTGACCGACAACGGTCTGTCGCTGATGGAGATCCCGCCCGATCTGGACGCGTCCTTCCGGGAGTTCATCCCGCCGTTCGGGGCCGCGGGCAACCCGGTCGACATCACCGGCGGCGAGCCGCCGTCGACGTACGAGGCGACGATCCGGCTGGGTCTGGAGGACCCGCGCATCCACGCGCTCGTGCTCGGCTACTGGCACACCATCGTCACTCCTCCGATGGTCTTCGCCGAACTCACCGCGCGCGTGGTGGCCGAATTCCGCGAACGCGGCATCGAGAAGCCGGTGGTGGCCTCGCTCGCCGGCGACGTCGAGGTCGAGGAGGCCTGCCAGTACCTCTACGAGCGCGGGGTCGTGGCGTACCCGTACACGACCGAGAAGCCGGTCGCGGTACTGGGCGCGAAGTACCGGTGGGCGCGGGCCGCGGGCCTGTTGGGGGGCGAGTCATGAGGTGACTGGACGCGGGGGCGGGCGACGGGGCGCGGCGGCCCCCCCCCGGGGCCCGTGCGGCCCCCGAGAGGCGTGGACACGGGGGGGTGGGCCGGACTTTCG
>NZ_JBHWCC010000023.1:0-3001 GCF_042735715.1 Streptomyces sp. NPDC059582 | reverse complement strand
GCTTGGCAACGGCGCGCCGGGCCGGCGGCGGCGCCGCGGGGGCGGGGGGGCCGCCCCCGGGGACCCGTGCGCGCACGAAAGGCATTGGACAGGGGGCGCTGGCCAGAACTTTCGACGCAAGGGGTGCTGAGCTGTATGACAACCACCGACTACTCGACGTCCGTCCCCTACAGGGAGGTGACGGACCGCAACGGCCGCGTGTACCGGATCGGCGAGACCGACCGGGACATCATGAGGCGGCCCCGCTGGACCATGGTGCTCTTCCCGTGGATGGGCATGCTGGGCATCAGTTCCTCGGAGTACGCGTTCACCTCGGCGGAGGACACCCTCCACGAGGCGCATCTGTGGAGCAGTGGGCACATCTTCTGGCTGATGGGCGTCTGGGTGTTCTTCCAGGCCGCGGTGGCCTTCCCGGCCGGACAGCTGCGGGAGAGCGGCAGGCTGCCCGCGCGGTACGCGATGATGCTCGGCGCGCTGGGCACGGTCCTGGGCTATCTCTCCCTCGCGTACGCGCCGCACGTGATCGTCGCCTATCTCGGCTTCGGAATGTGCAGCGGCATCGGCGCCGGCCTCGTCTACGCGACCTGCGTGAACATGGTCGGCAAGTGGTATCCGGAACGCAAGGGCGGCAAGACCGGCCTGGTCAACGGCGGCTTCGCCTACGGCTCGGTGCCCTTCGTCTTCCTGTTCACCTCGTACATGGACCTGAGCAACTACGAGGGCGTCCTGGTGATGGTGGGCCTCGTGTGCTGCGCCGTCGTCGCGTTCGCGGGGTGGTTCTTCAAGGACCCGCCGAAGAACTGGTGGCCGCCGCACGTCGATCCGCTCAAGGTGACCGACGACCCCAAGATCCGGCGGGCGCTGGAGAAGAACCCGCCGGCGGTGAAGCAGTACACCCCCAAGGAGGCCGCTCGTACCCCCGTCCTGTGGATGATGTGGTTCTGTCTGCTGTGCACGGCGGGGATCAACATCTTCGGCATCGCCTTCCAGGTGCCGTTCGGCAAGGACATGGGCTTCGCCGGCGGGATCGTGGCCACCGCGATGTCCCTCAAGGCGATCGTCAACGGCACCGGACGCGGAGTGATCGGCTGGATCTCCGACAAGTTCGGCCGCCGCAACACGCTGATCATCGTGTGTGTGGTGCTGGGGACGGCCCAGTTCGGGGTGCTGGTCTCCGGCCAGATGGGCAGCATGCCGTTCTTCCTCTTCTGCTCCATGGTCTCCGGCTTCGGCGGCGGCGCGATCTTCCCGCTGTTCGCGGCCATGACGGCGGACTACTTCGGTGAGAACCACAACGCCTCCAACTACGGGATGGTCTACAGCTCGAAGCTCGTCTCGGGCCTCGTGGGCGCGGGCGTCGGCTCGCTCGTGGTCCGCGTCTGGGACTACGAGGGCGCGTTCGTCATCGCGGGCTCCATCGGGCTGGCCTCCGCGGTGCTGGCGCTCTTCCTCAAGGCGCCGGGACGGCCGCAGGCGCGACGCCGCATCGTTCCCAACCCGCAACCCCTCGGTGAGGAGATGGCCTGACATGACGGCGGATCCCATCGCGACCGACGGTTCGTCGGCGGACTCCGACGCACACTCCCGTCCCTACCGTGAAGTGACCGACTCCCGCGGCCGCGTCTACCGCGTCGGCGAGACCGACCGGGACATCCTCGGCCACTCCCGCAAGCTCATGGTGTACCTGCCGTGGATCGCCATGATGGCCATCAGCGTCTTCGAGTACGCGTACGGCTCCGCGGAGGACACCCTGTCCCACGCGCACGGCTGGACGCAGAGCAACACCTTCTGGATCCTGAGTGTCTGGGTCTTCTTCCAGGCCGGCATCGCCTTCCCGGCGGGCTGGCTGCGGGAGAAGGGCCTGCTGACCGCCCGCAGGGCCATGTACATCGGCTCCGGCATGTGTGTCGTGGGCTTCCTGTCCCTCTCCCATCTGAGCGATGTCCTGCTGGCGATCGTGGGCTTCGGCGTGGTGGGCGGGATCGGCGCCGGGCTGGTCTACGCGACCTGCATCAACATGGTCGGCAAATGGTTCCCCGAACGCCGCGGCGCGCGGACGGGGTTCGTCAACGGCGGGTTCGCGTACGGCTCGCTGCCGTTCATCTTCATCTTCAACTACGCGTTCGACACCGGGAACTACCACCGGGTGCTGGACCTGATCGGCTGCTACATCATGATCGTGGTGTTCGGGTGCGCGTTCTTCTTCAAGGACCCGCCGAAGAACTGGTGGCCCGCGGACATCGACCCGCTCGCGTTCACCGGCGGCGGGACGAACGCGGCGAGCCTGGCCAAGAACCCTCCCGCGGCGAAGCAGTACACGCCCAAGGAGGCCATCAGGACCGGCATGCTTCCGCTGATGTGGGTCTCCATCGTGCTGACCGCGGGCGTGTCGATCTTCGGGATCTCCTTCCAGGTCGACTTCGCCAAGGAGGTCGGCTTCGGCCCGCTGGTGGCGGCCTCCTCGATGGGCGTCATGGCCGTCATCAACGGCGTCGGCCGCGGGGTCGTGGGCTGGCTGTCCGACAAGTGGGGCCGCAAGTCGACCCTGGTGTTCGTCATCCTCGTGCTGGGGCTGTCGCAGTTCGGTGTGATCCTGGCGGGCGATCTCAGGAGCGAGTGGCTGTTCCTGCTCTTCGCCTTCCTCTCCGGCTTCGGCGGCGGCGCGTTCTACCCCATGTTCGCGGCGCTGACCCCGGACTACTTCGGTGAGAACTTCAACGCCACCAACTACGGGCTGGTGTACAGCGGCAAGCTGATCAGCGGCCTGTTCGGCGGCGGTCTCGGGTCCATGGTGGTCGCGGCCTGGGGCTACAACGGCGCGTACGCGCTGGCCGGCGGTGTCTCGATGGTCGCGGCGGCGATCGCGCTGCTGCTGCGGCAGCCGGGGCAGGTCCGGGAGAACACGCCGACCGTCCGGGCCCAGCCCGCGAGCTGACGGCGGCGAGCGCGGCCCCGGCGCCCTGCGAGCGCGTGCGGCGGCCCTCCCTGGGAGACGGGGAGG
>NZ_JBHWCC010000022.1:0-133740 GCF_042735715.1 Streptomyces sp. NPDC059582 | reverse complement strand
AGGACCTCCTCGCCGCCGCCGTCGCACCTCCACAGCCTTGTGAAGGCCGCGGCACAGCGTGCGTGGACTCCGCCTCACGGACGATCACGACACCCGAACGGGGCTACTCCGGATGCGGGGGCCGCCATCTGGCTGATGATTCGTTGCGCATGAGTTCCGGCAGCAGCAGTCTGCTTTCAGACGATCTACCACATCGTCCGTCGCCGTCCACGCCGGAAGGGAATTCATGGTGCTGTCTGCCCTGATGGGAGCCGCTGACCCGCCGCAACTCCTCCCAGCCCGTGAGCAGATGGCCTTCACCCTGGGATTCCACATCATTCTGGTCCCCTTCGGCGTCGCCTTCACCTTCATGATGCTGATCTGCCACTACCGCGCGCTGCGGGGCGGCGACCAGGTGGCATTGCTCCTGGCGCAGCGCTGGTCGAAGGTGGCCGCGGTGCTTTTCGCCGTGGGAGCCGTGTCCGGCACCGTTCTCACGTTCGAGTTGGGGCTGCTGTGGCCGGGGCTCATGGGCAGATATGGGCAGGCATTCGGATTCCCGTTCGCCATCGAAGGTCTCTTCTTCTTTCTCGAAGCCATCTTCATGGCCATCTACATCTACGGCTGGAAGAGACTCCCGCCCTGGCCGCACTTCCTCACCGGAGTCGTGGTGACCCTCTCGGGCATCGGCGGGACGGCCTCCGTCATCGGGGCCAACAGCTGGATGAACCAGCCCGCGGGCATCGTCGTCAAGAACGGCTACGTCGTGGACATGATCCCGTCGAAGGTCTTCTTCAACGGCGCCTTCTGGTGGGAGGCGGTGCACATGTTCCTCGCGGCCTACATCGTCGCGGGCTTCGCCGTCGCGGGTGTCTACGCGTGGGGTCTGCTCAAGGGACGTCGTGACCGATACCACCGGCTCGGCTTCCTCGTCCCCTTCACCGTCGCGGCCGTCGCCATGCCGCTCCAGTTCATCGTCGGGGACACCATCGCCCGCCAGGTCTACGACAGGGAGCCGGCCAAGTTCGCCGCCATCGAACTCGTACCGAAAACCGGTGACCACGTCCCCGAGATCCTCGGCGGCGTCCTCGTCGACGGCAAGGTGCGCTACGGGCTCCCGCTGCCCGACATCGCATCGATCCTCGCCGCGTTCCGCCCCTCCGCCGAGATCAAGGGCCTCGACGCCATCCCGGCCGCGGTACGCCCCGACGACGCCGTCGTCAATGTCGTGCACCTCGCCTTCGACGTGATGGTCGCCACCGGCTCACTGCTGCTCCTGCTGTCGCTCTGGTTCGGATGGCTGTGGTGGCGGCGGCGCGAGGTGCCGACGAACCGCTGGTTCCTGCGCGGATCGGCCGTGGCCGGACTGGTCGCGGTCGCGTCCCTGGAGAGCGGCTGGGTGGTCACCGAGGTCGGCCGGCAACCCTGGACGGTCGTGGGGCTGCTGCTGACGAAGGACGCGGTCGCCACAGAGGGCAACCTGTGGCCCTTGTTCGCCATGGTCCTCGTGATCTACCTCTGCGTCGCCGCGGGTGCCATCTTCGTGCTGCGTTCCATGTGCCGCCGGTGGCGCGACGAGAGCACCGACGCGGTGGCCGTCCCCTACGGCCCCAAGCCGACACCGGTAGGGAGCGGGAACACGCCGGGAGCCGGTGACGCATGAGCACGCTGATCGCCGCGGTCCTGTTCGTAGGCGTCATCGCGTACGCCCTCTTCGGCGGGGCCGACTACGGGGCCGGGTTCTGGGATCTGACGGCCGGCGGCGTCGCGCGCGGACGCCGCACCCGCGAGCTGGTCAACCTCTCGCTCGGCCCGGTGTGGGAGGCCAACCACACCTGGCTGATCTTCTGCCTGGTCACGCTCTGGACGGGCTTTCCGCAGGCCTTCACCGCCATCACCACCACCCTGTACATCCCGCTCGGTCTGGCGGCGCTGGGGATCGTGACCCGAGGAGCCGGATTCGCCTTCCACCACGCGTTGACCGACAGCCGAGGCGAGCACGTCAGCGGAGTCGTCTTCGCCTGCTCCTCGGTACTCACCCCCTTCTTCTTCGGCACCCTGGCGGGCGGGATCGCCTCCGGCCGCGTCCCTTCCGCCGGGCACGGCGACCCGGTGACCAGCTGGCTGAATCCGACCTCCGTCCTCGGCGGCGTACTCGCGGTCGCCGTGTGCTCCTATCTCGCCGCCGTGTTCCTCACCGGAGAAGCCCGGCGCCGCTCGGACCGGCAGATGGAACAGGCGTTCCGCCGTCGGGCCTTCGGCGCGGGCATCGTCGCGGGGCTGGTCGCGCTGGCCGGCGTGTTCGTGCTGAACACGGACGCCCCGCGTCTGTTGCGCCAGTTGAGCAGAGTGGGGGCCCCGCTCCTGATCGTCTCGGCCCTGTGCGGTCTCGCCGCGCTGCTCCTTCTGCGGCGTGGCAGTCCGTCCGTCGTCCGCACGTTGGCGGCGGCCGCCATCGCCACGGTCGTCGCGGGATGGGGAGTGGCCCAGTACCCCTACCTCCTCGGCACCCACCTGACCATCGGTCAAGCGGCGGCGCCGCAGGCCACCTTGTGGGTGCTCTTCGTGGTCTCCTGCGTCGCCGCGGCCCTGATCGCGCCGTCGCTCTTGCTGCTGTACAGCCTGCAACTGCGACGCAACCTCGGCTGACGGCACAGCACAGACCCCGGTCCACGAGGGGCAGCCGACCCGAGGAGACTTCCGGCGTCCAGCTGGTGTTCGTCCCGCACCGCCGCTGGGAGAGCGGCGACTACGACACCTGGGACCACCCCAGCCCCACCCAGCGCAGGATCCAGCAGCGGCACACCTTCGCCCACACCATCACCACCACCGACGAACTCGCCGACGCCTTCCCCGACGTGGTGGCCGCCCGTCCGTGACCCGGGCCAGGGGACCCGCCGGGAGCGACGCCACCGCGTGCCACCCCGTGTCGACGCCACCGCGTGCCACCTCGTGTCAACGGTGGTGCGGCGGGGGCGGGATGGTGCCGATCCCGGGGGCGGGCTCGGGCCAGACGAGCAGGACGGGGCAGGGAGCGTGGTCGACGATGAAGCGGCCGGCCGAGCCGAGGCTGCGGGGCCCGAGGTGGCTGCGGTCACCGTCCCGGGCGACGATGAGCAGATCTACGCCGTCGGCGGCGGCCACGACTTCCCGCTCGACCCGGCCGGTGCGTTCCACCTGCTCGCACGGCCGCCCCAACCGCTCCGCCGCCTGCGCGAGGAGCTGTGAGGCGGAGGTGGCGGCCAGGTGTTCCAACGCCGTACCGGGATCACGTTCGGGATGTCCACGGCCCAGCAGCCCCGCGAACGCGCCGTG
This sequence comes from Streptomyces sp. NPDC059582, assembly GCF_042735715.1. Lineage (NCBI taxonomy): Bacteria > Bacillati > Actinomycetota > Actinomycetes > Kitasatosporales > Streptomycetaceae > Streptomyces > Streptomyces sp. NPDC059582. The sequence goes on along the minus strand of NZ_JBHWCC010000022.1, from coordinate 130,446 downwards.
CGCGGCACCGGGGACCTCGGGCGGGCTGACATGCAGCAGGACGATCTCGGCACTGTCCGGTGTGCGGGCGCGAACGGCGTCCACACACGCGGGCCAGGTGCCCTCGACGATCCAGACGACCACGGCCATCGCCTTCAGCCTCCTCCGATCACGGCCAGCGAGACCCACAGGGCCGGCACGGCGAGCACCAGCCCCGCCGGCACGGCGAGCAGCCCGAGCCGGGTGAACTCCCGCAGGTCCACCTCAGTGTCGTGGGCCTGCACGATACGCCGCCACAGCAGCGTGGCCAGCGATCCGGCATAGGTGAGATTGGGGCCGATGTTCACCCCGATCAGCACCGCGAGGACGGCGCCGGCGCCCGAGGGCGCGGTCAGCGGCAGCAGGACCAGCACCGCGGGCAGGTTGTTGATCACGTTGGCCAGTACGGCGGCCAGCACCGCGACGGCGAACAGAGCGGGGAGTGCGGTGCCCGCCGGGATCAGCCTGCCCAGTGCCGTGTTGAGCCCGTTGTCGACCACCGCGCGCACCACGATGCCCAGGGCCAGGACGAACGCCAGGAAGGGCAGGGAAGCCGAGCGCACCAGCGCCCCCCACGTGGTGCGGCGACGCGCCAGCGCCCGGACGGCCATGACGAGCGCACCCGCGAACGCCGCCCACGCCGGGTCGATCCCGACGGCGGAGGCCAGCACGAACCCGGCCAGCGTGCAGGCCACCGTGACCACCGCGAACACCGGCACCGCCGGCGGCTCGACAGTGGGCGCGGGCTGCGCCCCGGCGTCCAGGTCCGTGGCGAAGAAGAACCGGAACACCACGTACTCGGCGGCGATGGCGACCAGCCAGGGCAACGCCATCAGCCCGGCGAACCGGGTGAAGCTCAGCCCACTGGCCGCGAGCGCCAGCAGGTTCGTCAAGTTGGACACCGGCAGCAACAGGGACGCCGTGTTCGACAGATGTGTGCACGCGTACACGTGCGGCTTCGGCCGCACCCCGAGCCGTGCCGCAGTCGCGAACACCACCGGGGTCAGCAGCACGACCGTGGCATCCAGACTCAGCGCCGCCGTGATCACCGAGGCGATGATGAACACCTGCACCAGCAGCCGCCGGGGCCGGCCGGCCGCGCCGCGCGCCATCCAGGCCCCGCACGCGTGGAACAGGCCCTCGTCGTCACACAGCTGAGCCAGTACCAGTACCGCGGCCAAGAACCCGATCACCGGCCCCAGCTGCTCGGCCTCGGCGCGCGCGTGCGCCGGTGAGATCGCTCCGACGCCGATCACCAGGGCCGCGGCCGGAACGGCGATCACCGCCTCCGGCCAGCCGAAGGGACGTACGACGGCACCTGCCAGCACGAGCACCAGCAAGGCAACCGACAGGGTCTCAGCGAGCGGGGTGTTCAGGCCCAGTCCTTCCGACAGCAGCCGTCCACGGGCCACATCGACGCGGGGGCCCACCCTAGCCGCGGGCCCCTTCGATCATGCCGCACGCCGTTCCTGTGTCCTCCCACCGGGCGGCGGGTGTGCCGCCGGCTCCTGTCAGCCGTTCAGCGTCTGGTCGAGGACGAGGGTGTCGGCGACCTGCCGCAGCTCTGTGAGCTGGCCGTCGCGGACGGTCCACAGGTGGATGAACCGCACGTCGGCGGTCTCTCCCTCCTTGGTCACGGCGTGGTAGTGCCCGAGCGCGAAGACATGGTCCTCGTCGTCCGCGTAGTACTGCTCGCCCACCGGGAAGAAGGCGTCGAACCGATCGAGGAACGGGCCGAAGAAGTCCCTGCCCACGCTGTCGAAGCCGTGGTAGACACCGCCGCCGGGAAAGCCCGGGGTGACGTCCCAGACGATCTCCGGGTGAATGACCTCCTGGAGTACGGCCGGGTCGAGCTTGGAGTCGTACATCCTGCGGACGACGGCGATGTCGGCGGACTCGGACATGGGCGTGATCCTCTCGATGAGACCGAACGCGCCGCGAGCGCGGGGAGGTGACCGAGGATGGCACCGGACAGTGCGACACCTCGGCCGGAAGCGAGCATCACACCGTGACACCACCCACAGTGCAGCGGGGGATCATGACCCGCAAGCTGGCCTTCCTGTTCGCCGTGGCCGGCGGGGTGGCGGTGGGCAACCTCTACTGGGCGCAGCCGCTGCTCGCCCTCATCGCCCGCGACCTGCACGCGTCCACGGAGACCGCCGGCCTGCTCGTCACGCTCACGCAGGTCGGTTACGCGGTCGGGGTCCTGCTCGTCGTGCCCCTCGGTGACGTGCTCGACCGGCGTCGGCTCATTCCCGTGATGATGCTCTGCTGCGCGGCGGCGCTCGCGGCGTGCGCCCTGGCACCGACCTTCGGAGTCCTCCTCGGCGCGATCACCCTGCTCGGGCTGACGACCGTCTCCGGACAGATCCTCGCGCCGCTCGCCGGAGACCTCGCCGACGACGACCACCGCGGCAGCGTGGTCGGCACCGTCGTGTCCGGCATCCTCACCGGGATCCTGGCCTCCCGGACCGTCAGCGGCCTCGTCGCCGACGCCGCCGGATGGCGCGCGGTCTTCGCCTTCGCGGGCGTCGCGGCCGTCGTGTTCGCGGCCCTGCTGTACCGGGCGATCCCACCGCTCGCGCCCAAGACGCGCATGGCGTATCCCACGCTCATCGCCTCGGTGGGGAAAGTCGTCGTCCGAGAGCGGACGGCCCGGTGGACGATGGTCCTCGGGGCGACCGGGTTCGGGGTCTTCACGATGTTCTGGACGGCCCTGACGTTCCTGCTCAGTGCCGAACCGTTCCACTACTCCGTGACCGTCATCGGGCTCTTCGGACTCGCGGGACTGGCCGGTGCCGTCGCCGCGCAGCGCGCGGGCCGTCTGCACGACCGTGGTCGGTCGCTGCCCGCGACCGGCGTGGCGTGGGCGCTGGCACTCGCCGCCTTCGTCGTCGCGGCGTTCGCGGGCCACTCCGTCGTGCTCGTCCTCGTCGCGGTCGTCGTGCTCGACATCGGCGTCCAAGCGCTGAACATCCTGAACCAGTTGCGTATGTTCGCCCTCTCGCCCGCAGCCCGGTCCCGGCTGAACACTGCCTTCGTGACCGGCAACTTCGTCGGCGGTTCCATCGGTTCCGCAGCCGCCACGCTGCTCTGGTCCGCAGGCGGGTGGACGGCGGTGACCGTCGCGGGGATGACGGCGTGCACCTTCGCGCTCCTGGTCTGGGCGGCCGGACGGCGGGGCCCACTCGTCGTACCGGCGGCGTCCCGCTGAGTCCTTTTCCCGAGGACTGATTCCGCGGACTCGTCGAGTCAGCCGGTGACGCCCTGGTGATCGGCCCACACGTAGCTCTCGGGCAGCAAGTCGGCGATGGGTACGGTTCGGATCCGGTCTTCTGCGCCCACGATGACCTTGACGGTGGGGAAGTAGTCGAGAAGGACCTGCCGGCAGCGACCGCACGGGGGAACGACCCCCCGGTCGCCGTCGCCGACGGCGACGACGGTGTCCAGTTCGTAGCACCCCCGGGTGGCTGCCGCGCCGATGAGGACCAGTTCAGCGCAGGGGCCGCCGGTGAAGTGGTAGACGTTCACCGCGGTGACGATCTCGCCGCCCCGGGTGCGGGCCGCGGCCGCCATGGTGTGGTCGTCGCCCCGGCAGCGTGTGCTAGCGACATGGGCCGCGGCCTCGATGAGCTCGTGGTCGACGGGGTGCGTCTGCGTGGTCATCGTCGCTGCTTTCGCAAGGTCGCGAGGTCGCAAGGTGTGGAGATCTCTGTTTTCGTCAGGTGTCCGAGGTTGCCCCGGACGGCGACGGGGTGCAAACGAATTGGCTGTGTGGCTCTGCCAGGCACGCGACATCACCATGGCGCTGAACCCCGGTCCGGTCGACAGCGTCCTGGGCATACGGCAATTGATGAACCGTCAAGATCCCGACAGGCCCCTACAGACACGGAGCGCCCACCCCTTTCGGGGCGGGCGCTCGTGTCACGCCGGTGCTGTGAACTACCGCTCGTCGCGCTTGGCGGAGTCGCGGACGCCGGCGGCCTTTTCGCGAGCGGTGTGCGCCGCGTCGCGGGCGTGGCCCTTGGCCTGGTCGGTCTTGCCCTCGGCCTCCATGCGCTCGTTGCCGGTGGTCTTGCCGATCATTTCCTTGGCCTTGCCCTTGGCCTTGTCCTTGGCGCCGTTACCCATGATCACTCCAGTGGTTGTGCTTGCTGTTACGTCTGCAACGCTAGGACCGTTTTGGGCGTACCGCATCCGGAGCGTTCTCAGTCGTCACCTTGAGTAGTTGCCGCCGTTCGGTCGAACGCTGTGACCAGCCCGAATGCCTGGATGCGCCTTCGAGTTCATGATCCGGCCGCCCTCCCATGTGTCCCGGGTGCGGCTACCGGCATCGGCAGCGCGCACCCCACCGCTGTTCCTCTCCGCGGTGTCGCCGTGGCCGACGCCCATGCCCCGCCCGGGCGCTACTTGACCTCTGTCGAGGTCGCCCGGGTCATCACGTACGTGTTCCCGATGTCGGCATCGCTGCGTGAAGGGCAGCTCCATCGCCTTGCGTTGGTCGCGGCGCACGGAGACGTTCCATGTGTACGTCGTGGGCGGGGAGCGGAGACCGAGGCGTCGGCTGCTGTCGGGCGAGGGGTGATCATGGCGTATCCGGGTAGTCGCAGCACGTGATCACCGTTGGGGTCGAAGAAGAGTACTTGCTGGTGGATGCGACCACCGGGCTGCCCGCGCCCAAAGTGGCGGAGGTGCGCCGTAGTGCCGGTCTCGGCCCGTTCGCGGAGCGCGACGAGGTCCAGGACGAGCTGTTGCAGGCCCAGGTGGAGGTGGCCACTCCCATCTGTTCGAGCCTGGAGGAGGTGCGTGGTCATCTCACGCGACTGCGCCATGCGATGGCCTCGGCGGCCGAGGCGAACGGCTGCCGGATCGCCGCCACGGGTGCCGCGCCGGTACGGGGGGCCAGGCCCGTACCGGTGACTCCGACGCCGCGGTATCTGAAGATGGAGGGGGCTGCTCGTCAGCTCGTCGACGAGCAGCTGATCAACGGGATGCACGTCCACGTCGCGGTGCCCGACCCCGAAACGGGAATTGCCGTGTTGAACCGGATCCGGGACCGGCTGCCGACGCTGCTGGCCATGTCGGCCAACTCGCCCGTGTGGGACGGGCATGACACCGGGTTCGCGAGCTGGCGCACCATCGTGTTCGGCCGCTGGCCGGTCAGCGGGCCACCGCCGCACTTCGAGGGGTTCGACGACTACGAACAGCGCCTCGAGGCACTGGTGGCATCCGGAGCCATCGCCGACAGGGGCCAGGTGTACTGGCAGGCGCGGCTGTCCGATCGCTACCCCACCATCGAGGTGCGGTGCTTCGACGTCCAACTCCGGACCGGTGACGCCGTCATGCTCGCCGGGGTCGTGCGCGCGCTGGTGGCCACGGCGATCGCCGAGGAGAAGGCGGGCGCCCCCCTTGCCCTGCGCGCGCCGGAGTTGGTGCAGGCCGGTAACTGGCACGCGGCCCGGCACGGCTTGAACAGCACCCTGGTGGATCCGCAGGGTCACGCGGAGAGCAGCGGTGACGTGGTCGGCTCACTTCTGCGTCACATCACGCCTGCCCTGGAGGGCCTGGGCGATCTCCGGGAGGTGAGCACCCTGGTCGGCGGGCTTCTGCGGGAGGGCATGCCCGCCGACCGCCAGCGCCGCGCGCTCAGGGAGGACGGACTGCCGGGGCTGATCGACCTGATCACCGGCGTGACCGCGCCCGACTGAGGGGCGGGACGTACGGACGACGTGGCGAGGCTGCCGTCGTCGTGCGCCGCCCGCACCGCGAGAACGCGGCCCCCACGGTGACCTGCCGAACGGGTGCCAGACCGCCGTATCGGGAACAGGTGTCCGGGAGGCGCCGGTGCGTGGGGTTCTCGGAGACGCCCAACACCCTTGGGCCGTGCGGCGCGTAGCGTCGTCCCAGGCCGTGACGCGACCTCGTGCCGTGCCGTGCCGTGCCGTGCCGCGCCGCCCGTTCGGCTCAGCCTGCGCCGGGTACCCGTCGCCCGCGGCGGGTCCACGGGCCGCGCGACCACTTCCTGGAAAGGCGAGGCATGACGACGTACGGCTACTTCCTCTCCTGCGAGGAGTTCACTCCGGCCGAGCTGCTTTCCCAGGCCCGTGCCGCCGAACAGGCCGGGTTCGAGGCGCTGGCGATCTCCGACCACTTCCATCCGTGGAACGACGAGCAGGGCCAGAGCTCCTTCGTCTGGTCGATGATCGGGGCCTTGTCCCAGGTCTCCTCGCTGCCCGTCACGACCCTGGTCACCTGTCCCCTCATGCGCATGCACCCGGCGGTCAACGCGCAGGCCGCCGCGACGGCCGCCGTGTTGACCGGGGGCCGCTTCCGGTTCGGTCTCGGCACCGGCGAGGCGCTCAACGAGCACATCCTCGGGGACGCCTGGCCCGAGGCGTCCCGGCGCATGGAGATGCTGGAGGAGGCGGTGCAGGTGATGCGCCGGCTGTTCACGGGCGAGCAGACCACGCACCGAGGCACGCACTACACGGTGCAGAACGCCCGGTTGTACACCGTGCCCGACGAGCCGCCCCCGCTCTACGTGTCCGGGTTCGGCCCGCAGGCCGCCACCCTGGCCGGCCGGATCGGGGACGGCTTCGTCACGATGAGCCCGGACGCGGACCTGGTGGAGCAGTTCCGCCGTGCGGGCGGCGGGCAGAAGCCCGTGGTCGGCGGACTGAAGGTCTGCTGGGGCACCGACCGGGCGCAGGCCCTGAAGACGGCGCACCGGCTGTGGGCCAACGAGCAGCTGCCCGGTGAGCTCGCGCAGGTTCTGCCGACGCCCGCGCACTTCGAACAGGCCGCCGGTCTCGTCACCGAGGACATGGTGGCCGACGCCGTCGTCTGCGGCGACGACGAGGACGCTCACCTGCGTGCGGTGCGGGAGTTCGGCGGCGCCGGTTTCGACGAGGTCTACGTCAACCAGATCGGCCCCGATCAGCAGGGGTTCTTCGACTTCTACCGGACCCGGATCCTGCCCGGGCTGAAGGACCCCGCACACCAGGCGTGAGCGACCACCTCGGCGGGCCGACGCGACGGGGCAGGCGTACGGCGCGAGCGAGGCGGAACCTGGCACCTCGCCTTTCGGCGGCAGGCCATCCCGGCGGGATCGGACCGGCCCGCGCCCCGTCGGAGGAACCGCTCCACAGGGTCCGACGGGGCCCGTCACCGTCCCGCGTGTCTACAGGGGCTCCAGGGGCTCCACGGTTCCGTCGCCCGCGCTGTTGGTCTGCTCGCTCTTCTCACGGATGTGCGTGGCCTTGTTGGTCAGCCGCTGACGCTCGGCGGGGTCCGTCGCGCGCTGTGCGGCCTGTTCCAGCTCTTGGGCCTTCTCACGTATCTGCCGGGCCCGCTCGCTCGGCTGGTTCTCCACGCTCATGTTCCGTCCTCCGGTCGGGGGAGTGGGGGTTCTCCCAGCGAAACAGGATCAGGTTGCACTCGCCACCGTAGCGATCGAGTGACGCCATGGGCGTGCGGACAGCGGGAGAATGTTGCGGGACGGCTCGGCTCACCGGATGTGGCGACTGCCGGGGCCCTCAGAGGCTCTCGTCCGCCGGGTTCGTGCGGCGCAGCACCTCGTCGTGGAGGAGGCGGCCCAGGAGCGCGCCGCCGTAGACGACGACACCGAAGCCGACGAGCCAGGACTGGATGACGAGGACGGTTCCGAAAGGGCCGTAGGTGACGGCACTGGACGCGATCAGCGGGGAGAAGACGAACCGGGAGAAGACCCGGAGCCCCAGGAGTCCCACCACGGTGGCCACCGCGCCCGGGAACAGGGCGGCCCAGGAGATGCGGCCGGCGAGAAGCAGCCGCTGCGACCACCAGAAGAACAGGGTGCCGATGATGACCGCGACGAAGCCGCGGGCCGGGGAGTCGCGCCACGGCGGGGAGATCGCCGACAGGTACAGCACTCCGATGAGCGCGCCGAGCCACAGGACGTGCCGCCACTGGGCCCACCAGCGGGTGGGTGGCAGGTCCCAGATGCTTTCGTAGCCGTTCTGGAGCATGGTTCCGAAGGACAGGCCGAACACGGTGAGCAGGGCGAGGCCGAGCGCCGTCGTGGTCCGCCAGGCCTCGCCGGGCAGCGCGAAGAGGTGTTCGATGTCCCGCCGGGCGGGCGCCGACACGCCGAGCCAGTCCCCGAGCCACTGCGCGAAGCCCTGCCCTTTGGCCGCGTCGGCCGCGGAGACGACGATCAGCAGCGGTGACAGCGTCAGGAACCCGAGCGCCGCGAACCCCAGCGAGCGTTGCCACAGCCCCAGCTTCTGCACGCGTACCCAGTGGTGTCCGGCTCGCGCACGGCGAATCGCGCTGCGCATCCGCCCGACGGGCGACAGCCGCCCGGGCCCCTCAGAACTGGCCATCTCGGATGGGGGCACCCGGACGCCCCCGCTCACGGATTCCGTCGGCGCGTGGCCGGCAGGATCCTCGTCGGCGGACACCAGGAGGGGTTCGCGGGGTTCGCGGGGTTCGCGGGTAACACGGAATGACGGGCATGGCCGCTCCAGCTGCTGCTGTACCCACGGTAGGACTTCCCGGACAGGGACTCCACCGTGAGGCGAATGCCTTGAGGCGAGTGATTCTTGAGGCGAGTGGTCCTTGAGGTGCGGGGTCCTTGAGGTGAGTGGTCCTTGAGGTGCGTGGCCCCGCTCGAGGTGAGCTGTCTGCGAGAGGGGCACGCCCCTGACGGGTGAGACGCGAGGTTATTCGGGTACCCGCAGCATGTCGTGAGGCAGCTGCCGGTATTCCTTCGCCCGTCGACAAAGGATTTCCGATCCCGTCCGTGGGCCCCGAGTCGGCCGCACAGCCGTGGGTGCCTTGAGCGGGCGGAGTCACAGGCAACTCGGAAGGACTTCTTCCATGGCCGTCCGTCATCAGCTGATCCGGCGCCCTCCGCCAGAGGTGTGGGCCGTCCTCGCCGATCCGACCCAGTACGGCGAGTGGGTCGTGGGCCCCACGGAGTCCGTGCCCCTCGACGAAGGCTGGCCCGGCACCGGAGCGCGGCTGCGCTACACCCTACGACTGGGCCCCTGGTCGGCAGAGGGCGTGACGACCGTCCGTCACAGCGAGCCCGGCAGGGAGCTGGAGCTGGAGGCGTCGTTCAAGGCGCTGGGCACCGCGAGGATCTTCCTCGAGCTCAGACCGTGGGGTGAGGAAACCCTGGTCATCTGTGACGAGCACCCGCTGCGCGGCCTGGGCGGAACCCTCCACAACCCCGTCAGTGAGACGTTCCTCCAGCTTCGCCACCGGGGCATGCTGGCCCGACTGGCCAAGGCCGTGGAACAGCGCAGCAGTGGGGCCCGCCATGCCTGACGCGGTGGTGATAGGGGCCGGCCCCAACGGATTGGTGGCCGCGAACCTGCTGGTGGACGCCGGCTGGTCCGTGGAGGTGCTGGAGGCGCAAGGGGAACCCGGGGGCGCCGTCCGCAGCGACAGGGGAGTGCACCCCGACTACGTATCTGACCTCTTCAGCGCCTTCTACCCGCTGGCCGCCGCCTCACCGGTCCTCGCCCGCCTCGACCTCGCCGCCGAGGGACTGCGGTGGAGCCACGCCCCGGTCGTGGTGGCCCATCCACTGCTGGACGGCCGGTGCGCGGTGCTGGAGCGCCGTGTGGAGGAGACCGCGGCCGGGCTGGCCGGGTTCGCGGCGGCCGACGGGCAGGCGTGGCAGGACCTCTACAAGGTGTGGCGTCAGGTCGGACCGGACCTGTTGCGGTCCCTGTTCACGCCCTTCCCCCCGGTCCGTGCCGGGCTGCGCCTGGCGGCGAAGCTCCGGGCCGCGGGCGGACTGCGGCTGGCCCGCAACCTGGCCCTGCCGGTGCGCCGCCTGGGCGAGGAGGAGTTCGCCGGGGAAGGCGGCCGGCTCCTGCTGGCCGGTAACGCCCTGCACGCGGACCTGGCGCCGGAGGCCTCCGGCAGCGGAGGCTTCGGCTGGCTGATGTCGATGCTCGGGCAGAGCCACGGCTTCCCCGTCCCGGTCGGCGGCTCCGGTGCCCTGACCACGGCGCTGGTGAACCGCCTGCGGAGCCGGGGCGGTGTCCTGCGCTGCGGCGAGCGGGTCACGTCCGTCGTCGTACGGGGCGGCAGGGCCGTGGGTGTCAGGACCGCGGGCGGCGATGCCGTCGGCGCGCGGCGGGCCGTACTGGCCGACACGTCGGCGCCGGTCCTGTACCGGGAACTCGTGGGCGAGGAGCACCTTCCGTCCCGGCTGCTGCGGGACCTCGAACGCTTCCAGTGGGACTTCTCGACCTTCAAGGTCGACTGGGCGCTGACGGGACCCGTGCCGTGGACGGCGCCGCAGGCGGCCGGTGCCGGCACGGTCCACGTGGCTGACGGCGTCGACGGCCTGACGCGCTTCGCCGCGCAGATCGCCATGGGGCAGGTCCCCGACGAGCCGTTCGTGCTGTTCGGCCAGATGACCACGGCGGATCCCAGCCGCTCACCCGCCGGTACGGAGTCCGCGTGGGCCTACACCCACCTTCCGCAGCACATCACGTCCGACGCGGGGCCCGACGGCATCACCGGCCGCTGGCGCGTCCGCGAACAGGAAGCCATGGCCGACCGAGTCGAGGCACAGGTGGAGCGCTTCGCGCCCGGTTTCCGCGCGCTGATCGGCGCCCGCCGGATCCTGGCCCCCACCACCCTCCAGGCCATGGACGAGAACCTCCACAACGGCGCCATCAACAACGGCACCACCGCGCTCCACCAGCAGGCGGTCTTCCGTCCCACCCCCGGCACCGGCCGGCCCGAGACGCCTGTCGACGGCCTCTACCTCGCCTCCGCGGCCGCCCACCCTGGCGGTGGAGTCCACGGCGCGCCCGGGGCCAACGCGGCCCGAGCCGCACTGCGCTCCCGCGCCGTGCGCACCCTCGCCCATCGCGCCCAACGCGTCTGACCCGCCCCACCGCCGTACGGCCCGACCGTCACGACGGCCCGACTGCCGCCACGACACGGCGCATTCGTACGCGGCCGGCGGTGGTGGCGGAGAGCGCAGGCGCCTCAGATGTGGAAGAGCGAACCCACGAACTCGGTCAGCAACCGCTCCTTGAGCGGTCCCGGCAGCGCGTCCAGCAACGCCAGGACCGGCGCCATCCTCGTCGGAAGCCCGCCGCCGTCGTTCAGCCCGGCGAAGGCGAGGACCCCACTCACCTCCTCGGGCGTCAGCGTGTCGGGGTCCAGTTCGGCCGCGAGCCGGACCAGGTCCGGATCGACGGTCAGAGGTCCGGCCTCGCGCGCGGTCCTCAGCGCCTGCCCCAGGTCGGCCAGCAGCGCGTCCACCCGGTCGCCGGTCGCCGGCGTCAGCGTCAGATGCAGGTTCGGCGGCAGACCGTCGTACGAGAGCTGCGGCTGGAGGTACCAGCCGCGCTCGCGCATCTCGTCCGCCACGTGCAGGACGAGCGACAGGTCCGGCACGCCGTCCGCGTCCGTGACGGTGAACGCGACCAGGCTGCCCGCCGGTTCGCCCAGCACCCGCACGCCCCGTACCGCGCGCAGCCCCGGCAGCAGCCGGTCGACCGCGTCGGCCACCCGGCGCGCCAGCACGGTGTACCCGTCGTCGCCGATGTGCCGCAGCACCGCCCAGGCCTGGGCGAGCAGTCCCGCGGACTTGGTTCCCTGCGCCGTCGGGTTGACCACCGGGTAGCCGGGCCAGGCGGCGTGCGCGAAGTACTGGTGACGGCGCAACTCGGCGTCCCGGTACAGGATCACCGAGGCGCCCTTGTCGGCGTACCCGTACTTGTGCAGGTCGACCGAGAGCGAGGTCACTCCCGGCACCGAGAGGTCGAACGGCGGTACGGCGCGGCCCGTCCGGCGCAGGAAGGGCAGGAACCACCCGCCGATGCAGGCGTCGACATGGCACAGCACGCCGCGCGCGGCGGCGGCCGCCGCGATCTCCGCCACCGGATCCAGCACCCCGTGCGCGTAGGACGGCGCCGACGCCACCACCAGGACGGTGCGGTCGGTCATCGCCGCCGCGACCGCCCGCGCGTCGGCCCGGAAGCCCGCCGGCGAGACCGGCACCACCACGCTCTCCACCCCGAGGTAGTGGGCAGCCTTGTGGAACGCCGCGTGCGCGGTGGACGGCAGCACCAACTGGGGTGCTGTCACGCCGCGTTGCGCACGGGCATGGTCCCGCGCGGTCTTCACGGCCAGCAGGATCGACTCGGTGCCGCCACTGGTGAAGGTGCCCTGCGCACCAGGTACACCGAGGACCGCGCACACCGCCCCCACGACGTCGTTCTCCAGCCGGGCCACACTCGGGAAGACGGTCGGGTCGAGGCCGTTGACGGTGGCGAACGCGGTGTACGCGGCGCCGGCCAGTTCGTCGAGCCCGGCGAGCCCCGAGTCGTAGACGTAGGCGAACGTGCGGCCACCCCGGGTCGGCGCGTCCCCGGCGCGCAGCTCCCGTAGCTCGGCCAGCAACGCCTCGGCCGACCGGCCGGCCGACAACGCGGCGGAGGAGGAGGCGGGTTCAGCGGACACGGAGGTTCCCTTTCTACGGGGTGGCGGGCGGTGCGGGTGGTGGGAACGGTTGTGGTTCGGTGGGCCCGGTGCGCGGGGCGGGTGCGGGTGCGGGTGCGGTGGTGCCGGCTCGCGGGGCGTCCGGGGTCTCCCGAGCGTCCGCGGCGTCCGGGGCGAGGGCAGCCGCGGTGGATCGGCGTCCATAGGCGTTCAGCAGTAGGCAGGAGGCGAGCGCGAGCAGCGCGGGCAGCAGGCTCATCCCCGCGTTGATGCCGCTGAGTGCCGCGGCGGGCTGGGCCACCTCCTCGGACGCGTCCGAGGAGCGGAAGCCGGTCAGCGCCAGCACCACCGCGAACACGCCGCTGCCCAGAGCCAGAGCGAGCGTCTCCGCCGCCGTCCACACTCCCGTGAAGGTGGCGGCCCGACGCCGCCCGGTCCGTGCCGTGTCCGCCGCCAGGGTGTCCGCGAGCATCGTCAGCGGCAGCAACTGGAGTCCCGCGTACGCCACTCCGACCAGCGCCACGGCCGCGTACCCCACGACGGGAGAGGTGTAGCGGGTCAGGAACACCAGCGCGGCCGCCGCCGTGAACAGCAGCGAGGCGCACCACTGCGCGAAGACCGTGCCACGTGCTCGCGCGAGGCGGTTCCACAGCGGCATCACCAGCACCAACGGACCGATCATGCAGGCGAACAGCGGGGTGACGGCCTCCGGCGAGCCGACGACGTACGTCGCGAAGTACTGCACGCCCGCCAGCATCACGCCCACCGCCAGCGCCTGCACCGTCCACATACCGGCCAGCGCGGTGAAGGCGGGGTTGTCCCGGGCGACCGCCAACTGGGCCCGCAGGGACGGCTCCGCCGCGCTGCGCGCCACCGTCGGAGCGTGCCGGACCGCGCGCCAGGCGCCCAGCATGCCGACGGCCGGCAGAGCCGCGACGACCACGCCCATGGTCCGGTAACTCGCCGGGGTGTCGCCGTCCGCGTGGGCTATGGCCGGGGCCAGCGCCCCGGAGAGCAGGATGGCCACGCCCAGGAAGCCCACCCGCCAGGCCAGCACCCGGCCGCGCTCGGCTGGGTCCTCGGTCATCTCGGCCGGCAGCGTCACGTACGGCACCTGGAACACCGCGTACGCGGTCGCGGCGAGCAGGAACAGCGCGGCCACGTAAGCGGCGGCCGCGCCGCCGCGCAGTGGGGGAGCGGCGAAGAGCAGCGCGAACAGCGGCGGCAGGGTGAGCGCGCCGGCCAGCAGGAAGGGCCGGCGCGAGCCGCCCTGGACCCGGCTGCGGTCGGCCGCGGCGCCGACCAGCGGGTTGATGAGGACGTCCCAGGCCTTGGGCAGGAAGACGGCAGCCCCGGCGAGCGCTGCCGGGACCGCGAGCACGTCCGTCAGGTAGTAGAGCAGGATCAGGCCCGGCACGGTGCCGAAGGTGCCGGTGGCCAGCGACCCGAGCCCGTACCCGATCCGCACCGAGCGGGGCAGCGGCGGCCCGGCGGCCGGTGACGCGGTGCCCGGATCGTGCGGACGCGGCTTCGCCGTGCGTGCCGCGCGTCTTCGTCCCCCGTTGCGCACGCGGCCGAGCATGGAGCAGCCGCACCCCTCCTGGCAAGGCCCTGTTCTTCAGCCCTGGCAGGGCCCCGCGCTCAGCGGTGCCCTGGCAGGGCCCCGCGCTCAGCGGTGGAAGGCCCCGCTCCGTCCGGACCGTGCTCAGCCGGCCAGCGCCGCGCCCTGCCGCGTCGTGCCGTCCGGCCGTCGGCTCGCCGTGGCGAGACGTTCCAGGAGCAGCCCCTCGCGGGTGGACCAGGGACAGGTCACCACGCTGTCGGCTTCGCAGGTCTCCAGGAGGGCTTCGGCCACCAGCGCGCCGGCGAGGGACTGTTCGGCGCGGTGCCGGGAGATGCCCGGAAGGTCGCCGCGACGGGCCGGACTCGTGGCGGCCAGCAGACGGATCGCGGCCTGCAGTTCGGGCAGGGTCAGCGAGCGCGGCGCGTGCCGCGGCGCGCCGGGGTCGGTGGCGAGCCGGGCGAGCTGGGCGAAGGTCCTGGACGAGGCCAGCACGCGTTCGCCCGGATCGGCCCGCGGCAGGTCGGGGACCGTGCTCAGCGATTCGCGCAGGCGGTGCCGGACCTTGGCGAGGTGCCGTTTGGAGGTGACGACGCCGCCCGGGAGCCAGGAGCGGGTGACGGTGCGGGCGCCGAGGGGCAGGGAGAGCACGGTGTGCGGTTCGTGGCCGCTGCCGTGGGCGATCTCCACGGTGCCGCCGCCGATGTCCAGGACCAGCAGCGGGCGCACCGTGGGGCCGGACCACTTTCGCGCGGCGACGTAGGCCAGCCTGGCCTCCTCCTCGCCGGACAGCATCTGCAACCGGACGCCGGTGGCCCGTGCCACCCGTGCGACCACCTCGTCACGGTTGGGGGCGTCCCGGATGACGGAGGTGGCGAAAGCGAAGACCTCCGACCGGGGCAGGCTCAGGTCCTCGGCGAGTGTCTCGGCCACCGCCCGCTGCACGCTGCGCATACCGAGCTCGGTCAGCCGACCGTCCGGTTCGAGACACTTGTGCAGGCTCAACCGCACTTTGCGGGAGAACACGGGGTCCAGTTGTGCCCCCGTCCGCCCCCGTGCCACGGTCAGCAACGCACTGTGGCAGCCGACATCCAGCACCCCCGCCTGCCGCATCGCACCCGCCTTTCCTGTCTGAGCTGCTGTGTTCCGTACAGTGACGATAGCGGCGCTCGTGACACGGGCCGACGGTCGGCCCGGTGGAGACACCACGCGTACTCCTTGGAGTACCCATGGTTTCACTTTTAGTTCACCTTTTGGTCATCCAGTGGTCAACCGCACAGCGGGACCGCTGTCGCCGACTGCTGCCACGGCCGCGGCGGGATCGTGCAGGGGATGCGTGCGAAAGGTACGGCGGTAGGTGTCCGGGGGCACCCCCACCGTCCGGTTGAAGTGCCGGCGCAGCGTCGTGGCGGTGCCCATCCCTGTTGCCGCCGCGATGGCCTCGACACCGGCGTCCGTGTTCTCCAGCAACTCCTGTGCCCGGCGGATCCGCTGAGTCAGCAGCCACTTCAGCGGCGTGGTGCCCGTCGCGGCCCGGAAGTGCCGGCTCAGATGCCGCGAGCTCATCCGCGCCTGGCGTGCCATGTCCTCCACGGTCAGTACCTGGTCGAGCCGCTCGACCACCCAGGGGAACAGCGCGGTGAGGGGATGGTCGTCCTGGGCGGGGACCGGAGAGGCGACGAACTGGGACTGGCCGCCGGCCCGGTGCGGAGGCACGACCAGACGGCGCGCGACGGCATTGGCGGTCGTCGAGCCGTGGTCGAGGCGTACCAGGTGCAGGCACAGGTCCAGCGCCGCGGCCTTGCCGGCGGAAGTGAGCACGCTGCCGTTGTCCACGTAGAGGACGTCCTGGTCGACCTCCACCCGGGGGTAGCGGGCGGCCAGGACGTCGGTGTGCGCCCAGTGTGTGGTCGCGCGCTTCCCGTCCAGCAGGCCCGCGGCGGCCAGGACGAAGGCGCCGGTGCACAGGGACGCCACCCGCGCGCCCCGCTCGTGCGCCGCGCGCACCGCGTCGACCAGGTCGGCGGGCGGTTCCTCGTCGATGTCCGCCCAGGCGGGGACGATCACGGTGTCGGCGTGCCGGAGCCGGTCGAACCCGTCGTCGGGCTCCAGCCGGAACCGGCCGACCCGCACGGCTCCCGTCCCGCAGACCGCGACGTCGTACCAGGGTTCGGCCACGCCGTCGGGAGCGGCGCCGAACACCTCGTACGCCACGGACAGTTCGAAGTGCAGCATGCCGTCGGTGACGGCCAGCGCGACAGTGCTCACGTCCGGAATTGTACGTGGCATGTCGTTCCGGACACTCACGGCGGCGCGTCCGCCCTCGCGAGGATGTCCTCGACGGATCAACCGAAGGCACGGGGAGAGCACTCATGGGATCGGCACACACGGTGGCGGTGTACGGCGCGTACGGACACACCGGGCGGTTCGTGGTGGCACACCTGCTGGAGCGCGGGTTCCGCCCGGTGATCTCCGGCCGTGACGCGGGCAAGCTGGCGGGGCTGGCGGCGTCCCGTCCCGGGCTGGAGGCCCGCCCGGCACCGGTCGGCGATCCGGACGCGCTCGACCGCGCGCTGGCCGGTACGGCGGCCGTGATCAACTGCGCCGGGCCCTTCGCGACCACCGCCGACCCGGTGATCGAGGCCGCCCTGCGCGCGGGGATCCCGTATGTGGACGTGGCGGCCGAGATCGAGGCCGTCCTCGACACGTTCGCGCACCACGCGGACCGCGCCCGCGCCGCGGGGTCGGTGATCGTTCCCGCGATGGCCTTCTACGGCGGCCTCGGCGACCTGTTGGTCACCGCGGCGATGGGCGACTGGACGGCGGCCGACGAGGCGCATATCGCGTACGGGCTGAACAGCTGGCACCCCACGGCCGGAACGCGCGCCGCGGGCCAGGTCTCCCGGGAGCGGCGCAACGGGCGACGCGTCCGCTACACGGGCGGCCGCCTCGAATACCGCGACGACACCCCGCCCACCCTGAAGTGGCCCTTTCCCGAACCGATGGGAACCCGGGCGGTCATCGGCGAGTTCACGATGGCCGACGCCGTCACCGTCCCGAGCCACCTGCGCGTTCCCGAGGTGTGCACGTACATGACCGTCGAGGCGGCCGGCGACGTGTCGACCCCGGACACCCCGGCGCCGACCCCGGCCGACGACCGTGGGAGGTCCGCGCAGACCTTCCTCGTCGACGCCGTCGTGCGTGCCGACGGCACCGAACGGCGTGCCGTCGCGAGCGGGCGGGACATCTACGCCGTCACCGCGCCGCTCGCGGTGGAAGCGGTCGCCCGCATCCTCACGGGCCGGACCAGGACGACCGGCGTCGCCTCCGCGGGCGAGATGTTCGACGCGGCCGACTTCCTGCGCGCGCTGTCCCCACACGTCTCCCTCGACCTGCGGCAGTAAGGGGACGCGCCGTCGGCCTTCGCCGGGTCTCCCGCCGTCGGCCTCCGCCGTGCGTCCCCGCCGCCTCCGCCGTGCGTCCCCGCCGCCTCCGCCGTGTGCCCCCGTGCCGGGTCTTGGCCGGGTCTCCCGCCCGCGCCCGAGCCGCTACGCCGGCGCGTCGCGGCTCACCGGCAGGTCCCCGGGACCCCGCTCACGGGCGCGGCTTGACGGCGACGTCCAGGTAGAAGGCGTCGATGCTGCGTACGGCTTCCTCGAACTGGTCCAGGTTGACTGGCTTGGTCACGTAGGCGTTCGCATGCTGCTGGTACGCCCCCGAGACGTCGTCGGGCGCCGCCGAGGTGGTGAGCACGACCACCGGAATGGTGCGCAGCTGCTCGTCCTCCTTGACGATCGCGAGGAACTCGCGGCCGTTCATGCGCGGCATGTTCAGATCCAGGACGATGAGGTCGGGCCGCGTGTGGGCCGGATCACGCAGGTACTCCAGCGCCTGGACACCGTCGGAGACCTGGGTGAGGTTGCGGGCACCCCGTTCGGTCAGGGCGTCCTGGATCAGCAACGCGTCGGCCACGTCGTCTTCGACCAGCAGGACGTCATAGGGACGGGCGAGGGCGGCGGCTGCCATGTTAAGAGCTCCTGGTCGGCTGGTGAGAGGCGGAAGAATCTGAGGCCGGGGCGGTGGCCGCTCCGGGCCATCGCCATCGAGCTCCCTGGCGGTTCAGTCGCATCTCGAACGCGGCGCGGTCCGGGCGTGCGGGGCGAAGACGGGGCCAGGCATGTCCTCAGCCTAGATGTCGGTCGGAGGAGTCGACAACAGCGGTTGTCCGGCCAGGCTAAAGTGTGCCTGCCGCGCACCCGGTTCGGCTGAGTGTTCGGATCGAGAAGGAGTGCTACCTCGTGCAGAACGCCGCGTCCGCCGACGGGGCCGGCCCGATGGCCGGCTGGACCACCCGGCGTTGGCTGCGCACGGGGGTGGCCGTGACCCTGGCGGTCCTGGCCGTGCTCGGATCGGTGGGGGTGTGGGCAATGCTCCGATCCACCCGCATTTCCGACGAACTGGTCGAAACTCGCAGCCCGGCACTGGTGAACGCGGTGCGCCTGGAAGCGGCGCTCGTCAACCAGGAGACCGGTATCCGGGGGTACGGACTGACCGGACGCACGGAGTTCCTCACGCCGTACACCGACGGCGTGGCGGCGGAGAAGGCCGCCCAGGAGCGGCTGGAGCTCCTGCTGCGCGGCGACGACGAGGACTGGGCCGACCTCACAGCCGTACTGAAGGCCGCGGACACCTGGCAGGACAGGATCGCCCGCCCCGTCTCCGGCGCGTCCGCGCAGGAGGCCCTGGCGCTCTCGACGGAGCGCGCTGAAGAGGGCAAGACCGAGTTCGACGCCGTGCGCAAAGCGCTGCACAGCCAGCAGGCGCGGCTTCAGGACGAGCGCGCCGCCGCCGCCGCCGCGCTGGGCCGCGCCACGACCCTGCGCAACTGGACCCTCGCCGTGGACGCCCTCGTCATCGTGGTGGTTGCGGCCTTCGTCTTCGAGGGACTGCGCCGGGGCGTCACCGGTCCGCTGGAACAGGTGAGTGCCGGAGCGCGCGAGGTGGCACGCGGCAGGTTCGACCAGCGCATCCCGGCCACCGGCCCCTCGGACATCAGGCAACTCGCCGTCGACGTCGACGGGATGCGCACCCGCCTGGTCGAGGAACTCGCCTTCAGCGAGGAATCCCGCCGTCTGCTCGACGAGCAGACGGCCGAACTGAAGCGTTCCAACGCCGAACTCGAACAGTTCGCCTACGTCGCCTCGCACGATCTCCAGGAACCGTTGCGGAAGGTGTCCAGTTTCACCCAGCTGCTGCAACGACGGTACGGCGGCCGGCTGGACGAACGGGCCGACCAGTACATCGGCTTCGCCGTCGACGGCGCCAACCGCATGCAGATCCTCATCAACGACCTCCTCGCCTTCTCCCGCGTGGGTCGTGTGCACAACGACCACGCCCGGGTGGACCTGGAGGAGATCCTGAACCGTACGCTGGAGACGCTCAGCGTGCCGATCGAGGAGACCGGCGCCGAGATCACCCACGACCCCCTGCCCGAGGTGGTCGGCGACGCGACCCAACTCGGCATGCTGTGGCAGAACCTGTTGTCGAACTCCCTGAAGTTCCGCGACCCCGACCGGCGGCCGGTGATCCACATCGGCGTGACGCGCGAGGCCGACGGCTGGGAGTTCGCCGTCAGCGACAACGGCATAGGCATCGGCGCCGAGTTCGCGGACAAGGTCTTCGTCATCTTCCAGCGGCTGCACACCCGCGAGTCCTATCCGGGTACCGGCATCGGCCTGGCCATGTGCAAGAAGGTCGTGGAGTTCCACGACGGTACGATCCGGATCGACCTCGACCACACCCCGGGCACCCGGGTCGTGTTCACCCTTCCCGTTGCGGACATCCCCGACGAGTCTCCCGCGAGAGAGTCGCAGTCATGACGCAACCGGCCCCGCGTGACGAGATGAGTTACGGCATCCTTCTGGTCGAGGACGACGAAGGGGACGCGCTGCTCGTCGAGGAACTGCTCTACGACACCGGTCTGCCGCACTCCCTCCTGCGCAGCAGGACGATGGCCGAGGCGCGCCGGGAGCTGGGCGAGCGGAGTTTCGACTGCGTCCTGCTCGATCTGCACCTGCCCGACATGTCCGGTATGGGAAGCGTCGAGGCCATTCGACAGGTGGATCCGCACGCCGCGGTGATCGTGCTGACGGGTATGGCGGAGTCCCGCGCCGGCGTCGACGCGCTCGCCGCGGGCGCGCAGGACTACCTCGTCAAGGGCAAGGTCGACCATGAACTGCTCCAGCGTGCCGTGCGGTACGCGGTGCAGCGCAAGCAGTCCGAACGGGCCAGCGCCGCCCTCCAGGTCGGGCGCGTGCGGGCGGAGGAGAACGCCCGTCTGGAGCGGGGCCTGCTGCCCGAGCCGATACTCGCCTCGCCGTCGGTGACGGTCACCAGTCGCTACTTTCCCGGTCGGGAGCAGGCGCTGCTGGGCGGTGACTTCCTCGATGTCGTACAGACCGAGGACGGTCAGGTGCACGCGATCGTCGGAGACGTCAGCGGACACGGCCCGGACGCCGCCGCGCTCGGTGTCTGCCTGCGCATCGCGTGGCGCGCGCTGACGCTCGGCGGTCACCGCGGCGCCCAACTCCTTGACCTGCTGGAGCGGATGCACACCGCCGAGCGAACCGGCAGTGACCTCTTCACCACGTGCACGCTCATCACCCTGGAGCCGGCCCGCGGTGTGCTCACACTCCACCTCGTCGGCCATCACGAGCCGCTGATCGTGACCTCCGGCGGCCCACGGGTCCTGGAGTCCGCCCACGGCATCGCGCTCGGCATCATCCCCGGCCTGGGCAACTGGCCCGCCACCACCGTCCCGCTGCCGCCGAGCGGCAGTCTGATCGTGTACACGGACGGCCTGATCGAGGGTTACGCGGGCGGCGACGACTCACGCCTCGGCGTCGAAGGAGTGCTCGCCATCCTCAGCGATACGCACTCCCACGACACCGGCGAACAACTCGACCACCTCATCGCCGAGGCGCGCTCACTCAACGCCGACCGGCACACGGACGACCTGGCCATCCTCCGCCTCGACTGGTCCGACGTGCGTCGCCCCGGAAACGGCACCCGGGTACCCGACCAGAAGAGCACGGAGCCGAGACCCCGCTCGAAGACGGCCGACCGATAGACCCTGACCGCTGGGGCGTCGGCCCGTTCACCGGCGGGGCAGGACGGGCGGAGGGCGCTCGCCGTAGGTTCGGCGGATGACGACCACCGCATCGCAGGAGGCATTCCTGCACGCCTTCCACGCTGAGCATCCGGCGGTGACCGCGCAGGCGTTCGGTGCCGGCCGGGCTCCGGACGGCCGGTCCAGTTACGAGATCCTGTGCGACCGGGTGGCAGGAAGCAGCCGTGTGCTGGACCTCGGTTGCGGCGACGGCCTGCTGCTGGAGTTCCTGGCGCGAAGCGACGGGAGCGTGCGTGCTGGGCGGCGGGGCCAAGGGTGGCGAGGCATACGACCGCTTCATCGGGCTGTTGCGCTCCACGATCGAGGAGTTGCCCGCCTCGCATCGCATTCCGTCGCTGGGGGACCGACGGACCCGCAGCCGTGACGGACTCGACGAGATCCTGGTCCCGGCAGGCTTCGAGGCGGTGGACTGGGAGACGATTCCCATCGATCTGAGAGACCCCGGACGGGCAAGTTCCATGCGCCGTCAAGGTCCACGTTGCGACGACGCGACTGCGCTAGAAGGTCTCGCCGACTCTAGTGGACGGGTGGACGGGTGGACGGGTGGACGGGTGGACGGGTGGACGGGTGGACGGGTGGACGGGTGGACGGGTGGACGGCTGGACGGCTGGACTGGTGGGGGACCGATTGCCTTGTACGCTCCCGTTCCTTCGGCGCGCGGGGGAGAGATGATGTCCACCATGGCATGGGCAACGTCGTTCACCAGGTTGTTCGGGGTGCGGTATCCGATTGCGCTGGCGCCCATGGGCGGTTCGGCCGGCGGTGCGCTGGCCGCGGCTGTCTCGCGCGGCGGCGGGCTGGGGATGCTGGGCGCGGGCGGCGGCGACCCGGAGTGGCTGGCCCGAGAACTGCCGCTTCTCGCGGAGAGCGCGCGGAGTGCAGGCAAGCCGTGGGGTGTCGGCTTCCTGACCTGGGCGATCGATACGAACACCGTCGACCGTGTGCTGGAGCACGAGCCCCGGGCGGTGATGCTGTCCTTCGGTGATCCGAGCCCGTTCGCCGAGCGCATCCGCGCAGCGGGCGCGGCACTGATCATTCAGGTCACCGACCTGGAGGAGGCCCGGCAGGCGGTGGACCTGGGCGCCGATGTCATCGTGGCGCAGGGCACGGAGAGCGGAGGGCACGGTGCCCGCAGCGGGCGGTCCACCTTGCCGTTCGTACCGGTCGTAGTCGACCTGGCTGCCGGGGTACCCGTGCTGGCGGCCGGCGGGATCGCCGACGGGCGCGGTGTGGCCGCGGTCCTGGCCCTGGGGGCCGCCGGGGCGCTCCTCGGCACTCGCTTCCAGGCCACGACCGAGGCACTCGTCGATCCCTCGGTCACCAAGGCGATCCTGACGGGACGTGCGCAGGACACCGAACGCAGCCGGGTGCTGGACATCGCCCGAAGCTCCCGATGGCCGTCGCGCTGGACCGCGCGCACCCTCGGCCACCCCTTCCTCGACCAGTGGCGGGGCCGAGAGGCCGAACTCGCCGCCGACCCCCAGGCTCAGCGGGACTATCGCGATGCCGTGGCCCGCGGCGACGTCCCTCCGCTGCCGGTGTGGGCCGGCGAGGCCGTCGACCTCATCGACGACCTGCCCTCAGCCGCCGATCTCGTCGCCGCCCTGGCCGAGCAGGCGGAGAGGGCCCTGGCCGGAGCCGGCAGGATGTAGACGCGGCTGGGCGCCGGTTCGTGGGACGGGGACGGATGACGTGGATCGTCAAGCAGCGTTCACAGACCGCATTCACCTGTGCCTGCGCGGTGGACCGAGGTCTTCTTCGGGGCGGCTGGTCGAGGCGAGGATCATGGTCTCGTGATGAAGTGGACGAAGGAGACGCCCCCGGCCGGCCGGCCCGAGCATGAGCCGGAACTCTCGGCCCACCAGCGGGCGATGCGCAACCGGCTTCTCGCGGCCCCTGTGGTGCCCGCGTCCGAACCCTGGCGGCCCGTCTTCGAGTACGACTACGGCGTCCCTGTCGGCGGACTGCTCGGCATCGGCTTCGCGACGGACCCCGATACCGACCACGATCTGGTGATGGTCGTCTCGCACGACGGGCACGGTCTCTTCGACGCCCTCACCGGCGAGAAGATCGTCAGGGACCGCGACCCCGCTCCCGAGGACAGCACCCCCGACGCAGTCGCCGACCTGTCCTGCCCCGGGCTGGGGCCGATCACCGGAAGCCGCGTACGCATCGCCGGGCTCTTCGGCGGCGGGCTGCACACCACCACCGAAGACGGCTGGACCCTGGACGTCGTCCCCCCGGCCTGGCCGAACGATCGGGTCCTGCTGTCCAGCGACGGCGGGCTCCCGCATTCCGGCCCGCACGGAGAGGAGTGGTGGCACATCTTCCACTCGAACTACTCCACATTCCGCGCAGCCGGCTTCTCCCCCTCCGGCCGAACGATCGCCGTAGCGACCAGCAGCGACCTCTCCCTGTGGACCCGCAGTACGGACGACCGCCACGCCGACGGCTGAGACATGATCCGCCACACCGCCCGTACGGGCCATGGGGCAGCCGGCCAAGTCCGCTGGTACTGACGTGGCCGCACACCGCACGTACCCCGACGCGGTGTGCCCGCCGGAATGGGACAGACACCACGAAGCCCTGTGCACAGGTTCCGCCACCTCGCGGGAAAGGTCTGTGAACACGGTCTGTGAACACGGCTTGAGGTGGGCCATCAAGCCGTGTTCACAGCCCCTTCTCCGTCCCTGAAGGGAGGCGACCGCGCCTTTGTGGGTCTGGCAGGCGACGGCGCGGCCACCACCCGATGAACACCGCCGGCCTCATGGGATCGATTGATAAGGTCGACACATGACCCGTCGCAGCCGCGACCGCGTCGCAGACGTCCGCAGCGTCGTGGTTACGCACATGCCCGACTATCGGATCGTGTCCGTTGTGCCGCTTGGCGAGGGCCTGGACAACCTGGCGTACGAGGTCAACGGTGAGCTGATCGTGCGCTTCAGCAAGGAGCCCGACCTGGCGCGGCGGACCGCCCTGGTGGTCCAGGAGGCCCGCGTGCTCGCCGCCGTCGCCGACATCTCGCCGCTGCCCGTCCCGGAACCGACGTTCACGGCCGCGGAGCAGGGATGTCTGGCCTACCACAAGCTACCCGGCGCGCCACTGTTGGATATGCCGCGGCATCAGCGATCGGCCCACGGCACGTCGATCGCCGCCACGCTCGGCGAGCTGCTCACTGCGCTGCATGCTGTTCCGATCGATCGGGTGGCCGATCTGGTGGACGCGGACCACGAGCCGCTGGCCGAGTGGCGACATCAGACCGCGGCGAACTATGCGACGGTAGCCGGGCAGGTACCGGCGGAGTGCCGCCGGGCGGTCGAGGCGTTCTTGGATGCCGCACCACCGCACGATGGATGCACCCCGACGTTCTCCCACAACGATCTGGGGATCGAACACGTTCTCATCGACCCGGTCACATGGACGGTGACCGGCATCATCGACTGGAGCGATGCAGCCGTCGTCGACCCGGCCTACGACTTCGGGCTGCTCTACCGCGATCTCGGCCCTGCCGCCACCCGCGCCGCCATCCGCAGCTATCGAACCGACGCCGACGACCTCGCCGCTCTCAGCGAGCGCGCCGTGTTCTACGCCAGGTGCAGTGTCTTCGAGGACCTCGCACACGGCATCGAGACGGAACAAGGCAAGTACGTCGACAAGAGCCTTGCCGCGATGGAATGGCTGTTTCGGCCATAGCCGCCTCATCTCGGCCGAGCGGCTGTGGACATCAACCCCCGTGCGGGTACCGGCGCCCGTCATGCAGCCCCATTGGAGCGCATTCCTTACCCCGTGTGAGAGTGAGGCGCATGGGTTTCAACGAGGCACCGTGGAGGACCGGTTCGTGCGAGCCGTGGGGAAGGGAATGGCCTCGATCGGCCTGCACGGCAGACGGCCGGACGACGCAGAGACGGATTCGTACGGCGCTGCCAAGTACGACGGCGTGGAGGTCGTCTTCCACGGCGACGACGTCAACGGGTCGCAGCCGACCGACCACGACACCGACTTCGTTCACGTAGACAAGTGGGGCGATCTTCCGCGGGCAGCGAAACTCGCTGCCCACCTCGGCGGCACCGTGCTGGGAGACGCTCAGCTCGGCTGGTGAAGGGCGCGGCTCTGCCCGGTGGCGGCCCGGTATGCGGAGACGAAGAAGTCGCCCTTGTCCCTTGGGCTGTTCTCCACGTCGATGCCTCCTCGTGGCAGGCGGGCCAGGGCCGTGTGTCCGGGCCGGCGGCCGCCGTTCGGATCACCCGAGGCGGCCCTTCAGGTGATTGCCGGACGCCTCATGAGCCAGGCAGCCGTCGCAGGGGTACGACGTCTCGGCAGAGGACGAATCCAGAAAGCCGTAAGGAGCTTGGCGATGTACGCAGCAGTGCGGCGGTACGAAGGGGTGACCGATCCGGCCGAGGCCGCACGTCTCGTGAACGAGGGGTTCGTGCCGCTCATGCGCCAGGTCTCCGGCTTCGTGGCCTACTACTGGATCGATACCGGGGACGGAGCGCTGGTCTCGACCAGCGTCTTCCAGGACCAGGCCGGTGCCGAGGAATCGATCTCAAGGGCTGCGGACTTCGTGCGGGACAACCTTGCGTCACTGCTCCCCAACCCTCCCCAGGTCATGGTCGGTGAGGTGGTGGCTTCCGCATGACAGCGTTCGGACCGGCCACATGAGACGGCCTCCAAGGCTGTACCGGTCCGCAGTGCCCACGTGGTCACCCGTCCACAGCCGCTGAGGGCGCGGGCGGAGGTCTCCGGATTTCCGCAGCTTGCGAGGATGAGATCGACCGGCGGCGCGGGGTGCGCGGCCGCCACGGCACGTACACCGTCGTCGGGGTCGGCGAGCAACCTGCAACACCACATCGCCGTCGACGGTCGGTTGGTTCTCGCACGGCAGGAGTCGTACGGGGTGGTCGTCGTCCTTCGAGAGCAGGTCGATGACGTCCGCAGGCAGGTGCGGGCTGTCGGCGGCGCTGCGTCGTAGCCGGATCACGTCCCCCCTGTGGAAGGGGCCGCCTACTGTGTCGAGAAGGAGGTCCGTGTACGCCGGGTCCTCGCGACAGGCCTCCACCCTGGCCACTTGACGGACTTGTCGTCAGCGTCGTGGCGCAGTCGGCTGCGGGTGCCCTCGGAAAGCAAGGCCCACTGACGGCAGGCGGCCCGAAGAAGGTCCGCGTCCGGGTCGTCGGCCGCTTTGGCTTCCTCGCAGAGCAGCCTGGTCAGTACCTCGACCGGCGCCGCGGGATTCCGCCCGATCGCGGAAATGGTCTGTGCACCGCGACACGGCGGCCGTGTGCGGTCATTCGAACGCTACGACAAGGCGGACGCCGTCATCACCGAAGCGGCCTGCCAGAGCCTTCATCACCGCGAAGACATGTGACCAGTGAGTCTCAGGCCCCAGGACGGCGCCGACCGTCAACGGCTCGTACATACAGGTCAGTTCGCCGGTGGTCCACTCCACGCGCCCCGTCGCGTCGTGCAAGTCCGTCGGCGGCTCGCCCACGGCGGAAAAGGCTTCCGACGGCCACGGCTCGGATACGAGGCGTTGATGCAGTAGCGAGGGGAGCGATTTCGTGTGCCAGGTGAGGCGTCCGATGAAGTGGTCAGGTGCGGTCGTGAGGTCGAGTGACGCAACCTCCGCCCACGTGATCCAGCTTGGGCTGTGCAGGTCGCCCGCTTCGACCCAGGGAGCCAGCTGCGAGCGCATTCCGCTCGACAGATCGGCGGGCAGGCCACGGCCCGGTGCGAGCGGTCGAAAGCCCGCGTGGTTGCGTACTCCGAAGAGACAGCCGAAGGCCGCGTAGTCGGTCTCGGCATACAGCGGCCAGAGATCCATGGCGGCCGTCCACGGCTCGCCGTCGTAGTAGTCGCTACCGGCGCCGGGGTGACGAAACTCGATGCCGCCATGAATGTCCGTACTCACGGCGCCGCACCCTAGCAGTGCTCTCCAGGACTGGGAGCCGCACACCTGCGCCGGCTGTGTCCCCGAAGGCGCCGGGCAGGTGCCTGGACAGAACGCGCTGAAGGCCTTCTCGACCGTGCATTGCTCGCTCGCACCATGGCGACCTGCCTGATCAGCCCTTCTGCGCACTGCGGCCGTTCAGCGTGCCAGAGGGACGCAATCCTGTATCACCTTGCGTGCCACTGCCTGCTTGGGAAGCCGGAGTTCCTCTTCGATGCGGTTTCGGTCGGGCTCTTCGAGGGTGATCGTCGCGTGGTGGATCGGGGCGCGGGACAGTCGAGCGACGCGCAGGGTGTCGGAAGGGATGTCGGCAGTGCCGCCGACGGCCCCGGAGTTCTCGGGTTCGGACGTCTGTCCACTGCCCCGCTGTTCGCGCAGAGTCTCGACGAAGCGGGCGACCTCGTCCCAGAGTTCCTCCTGCGCGGCTGTCACGGAGCGCTTGCCTGTCAACGACCGTGCCTTGATGGCCAGGCGATGTACTTCCCGGGTCACCGCGTCTGCCAGGTGCCGGTCCCGCAGCGCGGCGATGGCTGCCTCGGTGGAAGCCGTACGGGCGGCCACGTCGTCCGCCTCGAACACCGCGTGCCGAGTGACCGGACGGGTGAGCCGCAGCAGCAGGCGGGCGGTCGCGGCCGTGGTCACCCTCGAGATCCACAGCACCCACTGACCCCTCCGGGTACGGGCGTTGAAGCACCGTGCGCCCGTGATCACGGCATCCGCGTGCGGGTTGTGAGCAGAGGCATTCGCCGTGATGTAGGTGTCGCTTCTGGCTCGCAGCGTCCAGGATCCTGCGGTCAGCGACTTGAGTGCGGTACCGACGAAGGCGTCGTTACGAAGGTCGTGGCCGCCGAGGTGCCCCATGGCGTGGGCGACGGCAGCAAGGGGCTGCCGGCCGGGCTGGGCCGCCCAGAGCGGGAGACCGAGGACAAGGCACCGCTTCCGGCGTACCCCGTAGTGGGTGACGGTCACGGAGAATTCCGGACTGAGCTGGATCGCGTCGAAACGTCGTACTCCGGCCGCGTCCGCCACGCGGTCGAGCAGCGCGAAAAGGACCGGCGCGTCCGCGTGCCGAAGCGTGGGCAGGTCAGGGTCCAACCTGCCGGGGCGCGGGCGCAGCGGAAGAGCCAGGGCCAGAAGCGCCACACCCAACAGGGGCTGTATGACCGTGCGAAGCCCGAGCACGATCAGCAGCACGGCCCCGATCGACATTCCCGCCGTAACGAGATGGACCGTGCCGGCGACGGCGTACGCGGCTACTGTCGCGCATCTGAGCAGGGCAGGGCTTTCGGGTGGAGTCTGACGGTCACTGTCCATGGGTCCCCCATTTTTTACGTTGGGCGCTCGGTGTCGCCCAGCGTGCGTCGAGTTGACCAGTACGGCGGACGACCGACAAGCCGGTTGAGCAACATCTGAGCTCTGCCCGGGCACCCGCGTGCGCCTTCCCCTGAGATCTCTCACAGGGATACGAACTGATCGCGACAGCACACCGGTTGAAGTCCGGAACACGGATCCGCCATCGCCAGTCGGCGCCCGGCGACCCGGCTCCATCCGGTCAGCGATCGACCACCCAGGTCGTGTCCGTCGGCCAGGATCCTTCGCCGACGATGTCCGCGACGATCCGGAACGCCTCGTCGAGCGGCACGGTGTCCTCGTCCGGATACTCGTCGCGCTGTCCGTTGGAAAGGACGAATCCCGTACTCACGCCTTCGGTGCCAGGGCCAGGGTCCACGGCATGTTCGCCCGCGTCGCCTTCGCCTTCGAGCAACGACACCGCCGCGCGCTCGGTGTCGGTCACGAAGGTCGGCCAACGGCCGGAAGAACTGGACAGCCACGTCTCACATCGGCCGGCGGAGATTCTCGCCCGCAGGGTCTCCACCACCGTCCCGGGCGACATCGGCTCCCCGTTGCCGTCATCGGTCACCCACGACTCGATCACGACGACCTCATGGCCGAGTCCAGGTTCTCCCCGTCCCCCACGTCACGCTGCGGGCCGGATGAGGCCGGACTCGTAGGCGAAGGTCACCGCCTGCACGCGGGCGCGGGCGCCGATCTTGGCGAGGACGTTGCTGACGTGGGTCTTGACGGTGGTCGTGGCGATGGACAGCCACTCGGCGATCTCGGCGTTGGACCAACCGGAGGCGACCGCGATGAGGACGTCGCGTTCGCGTCCGGTGAGGTTGTCGAGCCCGGTGTCTCGACGAGGAGGCCGGGTGGCGCGTTCTTGGCGGACCGTGTCGATGAGCGCGCGCGTCAGAGCGGGAGTGATGACCGCGTCCCCGGCGGCCACGACGCGGAGGGCGGCGGTCAGCTCGTTCGGGGCGGCGTCGTCGAGGAGGAACCCGTCGGCTCCGGCGCGCAGGGTGGCGTAGGCGTGCGCTTCTTGACCGGCCGGAGTCAGAACCAGTACGCGCGGAGTGGAACTGTCCGCTTTTGCCGGTGCCGGTGCCGGTGCCGGTGCGAATGCGACTGCGGGGGAGTGAGGGAGGCGTGAGGGTCGTGCGATGCGCCGGATGGTGTCGAGGGTGTCCGTCCCGGACAGGTGGCCATCGTCCAGGAGGACGACGTCGGGGCGGAGCAGGGTGCTCGCACGGACCGCTTCGCCCCCACCCGCCACTTCTCCGACGACGGTCAGATCGGGCTCGGCCGACAGGAGCATGCGCAGGGCGAGGCGTTGGAGGGATTGGTCGTTGACGACGAGTACGGAGACCATGCCTGTCTTCTCCATGCTGATCGGGGTGCCGAGGGAGAGGAGCGGAGGTGCTGAGTGAACGAAACTGTTTCGTTCACATCGTAGTCGCAGCACTCCGGCAACGCTGCACCTTTGTGGACCGCATGGCGCGCCGCCGTGCCCGCCGGACCCGCGGCGCGCCGGACTGGTGACGGGCGGAGCCGTGACCCGGTAGTTCCGTGACCCGTCACACCCGTCGGATCCGGCCGGACAGGCCCTGTCCGCAGCCCTATCCCTATCCGCGAGCGGTCCGGACCGCTTCGATGAGCGCGTCGGCCGCCAGCAGGCCGAGACTGTTGGAGGCGAGGGGGCTGTCGCCCGTGAGGAGCTTCCGGTCCCGGTGCGTCCTGCCGGTCATGTCATCGTTGACGACGTTCAATCCCTGTTCTGTCAACAGACCGGCGACGAGCCACGGCAGGCGGCCGGGGAGATAGCCGATCTCGAGGTTGGGTCCCTCGTCGAGTGAGTCCGGGAAGACGCATACCGAGTACCCCTTGAACGGCGACTCCTCCTTGCCCAGCGAGGCGGCGAGCAGTGAGGCCGGGCCATGGCACAAGGTGATGACGAACTTGTCGTTCGACAGGGCCCAGTCGAGCGTCTCACTGACAGCCTGGCTGGTGGGCAGGCCTACGACCGCCCCGTGTCCGCCGGGAATGAAGACGGCGATGTACTCCGAATCGTCCCCCAGGCGGTTGGCGACGACATCGGCAAGGTCCATGGGGTTCTTCAGCTTCGGCCTGATGGACGCGAAGGTCGCCTGAACTGCCTCGTCCTCTTCCGGCATGGCCCACATCTCGAGCTTCGCGGGGTAGCCCCCCACGGTGGCGACATCGACGTCGAAGCCCGCTTCCATCAGGTGGTGAAGCGGAAGCAGCATCTCGACCGGATGGTTTCCGGTGGAGAACATGGTGCCGTTCTCCACCAGTACGTAGCGCTCCGCGGCCGCGATCATGAGCACCTTCCACCGTCCCCCGGCGTAGGCGCCCTTGTGCTGCACCCCGTCGAAATCGGTCCTCGGGGAGGTGTACTGGCTGAGCGAATACGGTGACGGGAAGAACGCGTTGTCCTCGGCCGGATCCGGCGTGGGGTCCCTGCTCAAACCTTCTGCGGCAGATGGCATGCCGACGACCTGCTTTCGTCACCGACTGAAAGTCTCGAAGTCTCGCTCAGTGGTCATGAGCCGGGTCATGAGCCGGCTCATGAGCCGGGTGTGCGGGCTGGAAGAGGGCGCAGCACGCGGCCACTCTGGGGTGATTCATGACGATGCTATCGCGGCCGGCTCGACCCGGCAGGTGGACCAGGAGCGGACCCCACCCTCCGCCATGCCGAAGAAGACGCCGGATCGTGGGATCTTCACCGCAGCCCACCCGGCGTGGGTCTGGGGTCGAGGTGAGTGAAGTACTCGATCGAGATGACCCGGTCTCGTCGATCGGCCGGGAGGCGGGAGAGGATGCCGGGCAAGGACCGTTCCCTGGCCGTTTCGCTGCGGTGGGCCAGGATGGCGTCCCACTTCTGCTGGATCCAGGCACTCACGTCGACCGTCGCGGTGACGAAGTCGTCCGGCACGCTGAGCACCCGCTTGCCGACCTGGGCCAGCAGGGGAGCCAGCTCGCCGATGCCGGAATGCGGATGCGTGGCCAGGTACAGAGCCGTGGACTGCCAGGGGTCGCCCGCATCCGGGTAGAGGTGTTCGAGTCCCGCGGCGTGAACCGCGATCATGGTCGCCTGGTGGGTGCGGACGTGATCGGGATGGCCCGTCAGCTGGCCGTACGCGTCATGAGTGACGACGATCTCGGGCCGGACCTCGCGGATGTGCCCGACGAGCAGTTCCACGACCGCGTCGAACGGCGCGTCGCACAACCGCGGCCGGCCGGGGGCCGACTCGGGGACACGGGCGTCGGCGAACCCGAGCATCCGCGGACGCCCGGCCCCCAGGACCGCCAGGGCGTCTGCCAGCTCGGCGGCCCGATGGGTGTCCGGGCCCCAGGTGGCGGTGACGACGGCGGTGCGCGCGCCCGCGGCCGCGTGCCGCGCGAGGACACCGCCGGCCAGGAGGGATTCGTCGTCCGGGTGGGCGAACACCCCGAGCAGGGACGGCCGGACCGAAGGGTGGGACGGGATCACGATGGGGGAGCCTTCCTGCCCGCACTCGCAAGGTGCGTCTTGTGCGGTCCGCAGCCGGCTCACGCGCCGACTCTCGCTGCTTGCGGCGCGCGCCATGGGGGAGCCGCCTTCTCCGGTGCGGCGGAGCGCGCCTGTCGTCTAGGCGCGGCCGGTTGTCGTCGATCGCGGTCAGCAGGTTCGCCGGTATTCAACCTGGTCCACGGGGTTGCCGTCGCCGTAGTCGTAGGCGCGTGTGGCGCCGGATTCGGCGAAGCCGCACTTGGTGTAGAAGCGGCGGGACTGCGGGGTGTCGCGCAGCGTCCACAGGTGTACCTGAGTGAATCCGTCGCTGCGAAGCCGCCGCAGTGACTCGGCCAGCAGCGCGGCGGCGACGCCGCTGCCCCAGCCGTCCGGATGGCAGTAGAAGCTGAAGATCTCCGCGAACTCCGCCCCGGCCTCGGACGGGCGCAGCAGGGACAGGGCCAGCGGGCGGCCGTCCAGTACGGCGAGCAGAATCGTGCCCGTGCCCTCCGAGATCCGCTCGTGCCACCTCGTGCGCCTGCTCGCGACGGCCCGCGCGGCGAACTCCGTTGAGAAGAACGGGGCGTGGGACGCCTCCCAGGACGCGGCGTGGATCTCGCCGAGCACGTCGCCGTCCTCCGGCCGGGCACAACGAACCTCGATCATGCGATCACCCTAGCCGCAGCTTCTTGCGGGCCGCCTCGACTCGGCATGCCGGGACGACCTCACCTCCCGGTGATCGCGCCGGCCACCCCGAGGCCGACCGTCGGGGGCCGCGGCCACAGGAACTCGCGCCCTGGAACCAGGAGTCGTAGGGGCCGCGTCTCGATCTTCGGCGCAGGGCCGGGCAGTGGTACGCGACGGAGGGGGAACCAGAGTGCAGCCGCGGATCCGACGTCGCGTCGCTGTGTCGGCGTGGGCCGCGACGGCCGTTTGCGCGGTTCAGGCCCTCACCGGCTGCTTCGCTCGGCAGGGGAACCATGAGCCGCCCGCGCCCGGTATCGCGGCATCCGAGGTCACCGTGGTTCGTGGTGACGCGACGTACCCCTTGACCATCAAGATCACAGGCTGGGAGGTGCGGCCCCATCCTCAGGTCCCCGACCGGGGCGCGGCGGTGCACTTCAGCTATCGCGCGACCTTCACGGACCACTTGCCGGAACCCGCTGTGGAAGTCGCTGCGTGCGCGGTGACCTCAGCGGATGTCGTGCTGGGGTGCATGCCCATCGGCATCTACCAAGAAGAGCCCCGGATAGAGGAGTCCCGGATACAGGACGCCGACACCTGGATGGGCCCCGCCTCCGAGCTGACCCCGGGCCTGTCCGGCACGGCCCGTGTCGTTCTCCTCCCCGACCAGCTCGTCCCTGACGAGAAGGCCGGCGATCCCAAGGACAGTGACGGCTACGTCCCGCCCCGCATCCCGATACCAGGCGACCGGCTGCGCACCAGCTGAACCGCCGCTGGAGAACTGCTGCTCACCGTTCCCTACCGGGCCGCGGTACCGAGTCGCTAAGGCCCCCGCTCCCACGGGTTCGGTGTGCGGTGGCGGTCGGCGGGTGACCCGCCTAGCGTGGCCGAGGGGCCGGGCTCCGCCGAGAGAAATGGTGCGACCTCATGTCCGACAAGCCTTCCATCGTGCTGGTCCACGGTTTCTGGGGCGGAGCGGCGCACTGGGCCAAGGTGATCACCGAACTCCACGGGCGCGGATTCGGCTCGCTGCACGCGGTGGAGAACCCGCTGACCTCGCTGGCGGAGGACGCCGAACGCACCCGTAAGATGGTGCGGCAGATCGACGGACCCGTGCTGCTGGTCGGGCACTCCTACGGTGGCGCCGTCATCACCGAGGCCGGGGACCTGCCGAACGTGGCCGGACTGGTCTATGTCGCCGCCTTCGCCCCGGACGCGGGGGAGAGCGCCGGGCAGATCAGCCAGGAGGCGCCTCCGGCCGCTTTCGAGAACATCGTCGCGGACTCCGACGGCTACCTGTGGATCAAGCAGGACAAGTTCCACGAGAGCTTCGCCCAGGACCTGTCGCCGGAAGAGGCGCTCGTCATGGCGGTGACACAGAAGGCCCCGCTGGGGTCGACGTTCGGTGACAACGTCACGGCCCCTGCCTGGCGTGTGAAGCCGTCCTGGTACCAGGTCTCCACGGGCGACCGCATGATCCACCCGGACAACGAACGCCGCATGGCCCAGCGCATGAACGCTCGCGAGGTCATCGAACTGGACGCCGGACACGCCTCCTTGGCGTCCCAGCCCGGTCCGGTGACCGACCTGATCGAAGAAGCCGCCAACGCCCTTTGAGGCAGAGCGGGGCGTTCACCACGGGCAGCGCCGTGACAGCCGCCACCGGTCATCACGATGTGGCCGGTCGTGGTGGCCGGACGTCGTCGGCGACAGTCGAAGGTCCGACCGTCGCCGGGTGCCGAACGAGGAACGCAGACGGGCCGTGGCCGGCACAGCACCGCGCGAAGAGCTCGTCGGGCCGATGCGACGACCAGGCATTAGTGTGAATGGGTGAGCCGGGGCGTGTCGACGGCGAAAGCGCTGTGCCCATTCATACGGTGCGTCGCTCTCTCGCTGTGCACAGCATGCGTCCCCCAGCGGAGCAAGGAGACTTCACATGAAGGCATCCACTACGCGGCGGCGGTTCATCCCGATAGCGGCGGTGGTGGCGGCCACGGCCACCATGGCGACCATGGCCGCGGCGTCCCCACCTGACGGCACCACGAGGGCCGGGCACGCGGCTGCCGAGTCGGTGGCCCGGCAGAACACGAAGCCCACGGTGGTACTGGTGCACGGAGCCTGGGCGGACGCCTCGAGCTGGAACGGCGAGGTGAAGATCCTGCAGAAGGCGGGCTACACCGTCCGTGCCATCGGGAACCCGCTGGAGGACCTGACGACCGACGCGCAAACCGTCAAGGACTTCCTCAAGAGCATCCGTGGGCCGATCGTGCTGGTGGGGCACTCCTACGGCGGTTCCGTGATCACGAACGCCGCGGACGGGGTGAGCAACGTCAAGGCACTCGTGTACGTCGACGCGGCCGCGCCGGCGGTGGGCGAGACCACCGCACAACTCAGCGGCTCGACGTCCGTCCTGGGCGGTCCGCCGTCCAAGCTGTACGACGCCGTGCCGTACGCGAACGCTCCTGCCAAGGCGTCCGCCCTGTACCTCAAGAAGGACGTCTTCGTCACGAAGTTCGCCGGCAGCGTGCCGCGCGAGCAGGCGATCAACCTGTGGGCAACGCAGCGGGCGGCGACCACGGTGGCCTTCAACACCCCCTCCAAGGCGGCGGCGTGGAAGACGATCCCGTCCTGGTACTTCATCAGCAGCGGGGACCGGATCATCACGCCGGAGTCGGAGAAGAAGATGGCGAAGCGCGCGGGGTCGAAGGTGACCGTCTTCCCCGGCGGTTCGCATCTGACCCTGGTGTCCAATCCCGGCGCCGTGAGCAAGGTCATCGAGTCGGCGATCGCGTCGGTGAGGTGAGGAGAGGTGACGTAGCGCAGTGGGTGCCCACCGGCTCACCGGTGGGCACCTGGCTGCGGACCTCGGTGCATCGGGAAGGCCAGGGCGGCGGCGGCCGTCGCGACGACCACGACGGCCGGACCGAGGCGCAGGTCGAGGAACAGGGCTCCCGATGTCGTCAACGCCCCCAGCACCAGCATGATGACCAGCCCCGCACGAAAGGACGCGTAGCGGGTGCTGCCGTCGGCCGCGTCCTGGGCGATGCTGGTCAACGTGCCGGTGACGAAGGTCGTGGTCACCCCGGAGGCGGGCTCGTAGCGTTTGGCGGCCGCCGTCTGGGCTCCCATCGCCGCCGCTGACGCCGCGAGCATGACGAGCCGAAGAGCGCTGCCAGGGTGCGGACTTACGCAGACCATGACCAACAGCGCGACGTTGAGGGCGACCACGGCCCACAACACGCCGACGATGCCACGCCAGTTCGGGACGGGCCGCTTCGGTGCGACCCGGGAGGCCGTGTACACGGCGAGCAGGAACGCCCCCAGAGTCGTGGCCGTCCCCGAGAGGAGCGCACCGTACGCAGGCTGGGAGGTCAGCCCGGCCAGCACGAGGCTTCCCGTCATGTTCGCGGTGAACACAGCGCCGAGCTGTGAGAAGGCAAAGGCGTCGCCGGCACCGGCAGCGTAGGACATCAGTGCCGACACCGTGGCCAGGCGCCCCCCGCCGGGGGTCGAGGACGCGGATGGCACGAGCGTCACTGAGGCTGCCTTCGCCGGCTCCGGGCCGGGGAGCCCCCATGCGGTGCCGGTGCGGACAACGAAGCCTCCCTCGACGAAGGTATGCGCCCATGTACGCATGGTTCTGCTCCGTGTCCCCGCGCGAGCGCGGCCGTCCGAGTGACGGGGAAGCCGTCCGAGTGACGGGGCGTAACAGGGAGGGACGGGGCTGACCATCGCTCCGCGCACCCTCGTCGGCGAGTCCGGCGTGCCAGAACTGCCCGGACAGACAAGCAGGGAGTCCGGACGGTCGGCGCGGCGGCGGTCAGACCGCGCTGATCGGGCGGTAGACCGGCTCCCACATCGCCTGCCTTACGCGCTCGTCGATGGTGTCGTCCACCGGTTCCCCGGCCACCCCGTCCGCGGCAGCGGCCCGGGCGACGGCTACGGCGACCGCCGTGGAGGTGCGGCGCAGGTCGTCGGTGAGCGGCAGGATGGGCTCGCCGGGCGTCCTGGGATCGGCCTGCCCGGCGACGGCGTGCGCCGCGGCGACGAGCATGGCGTCGGTGACGCGGGTGGCCCGGGCCACGACGGCGCCGAGGCCCAGGCCGGGGAAGACCAGGGCGTTGTTCGCCTGTCCGATCCGGTAGGTGACTCCGTCGCGGGTGACGGGATCGAACGGACTGCCGGTGGCGATGAGCGCGCGGCCGTCCGTCCACTCCAGGAGGTCGGCCGGGACCGCCTCGGACAGCCGGGTCGGGTTGGACATCGGCAGGATGATGGGGCGCTCGACATGCGCCGCCATCTCGCGGACGACCGTTTCGTCGAACGCGCCGCCCCGGCCGGAGGTGCCGATCAGGACGGTGGGCCGGACCCGCCGGACCACCTCCGCCAGCGGGATGCCGCCCACTTCCGCGTCCTCATGCCAGTCGGCGACCTCCTCGGCGGGCCGGGCGTACGGCGCTTGGAAATCCCGGACCCCGTCCTGGCCGTCGGTGATCAGCCCGTAGCGGTCCACGGCCCAGAATCGTCGTACGGCCTCCTCGCGCGACAGACCGTCGGCGGCCATGGCGTCACGGAGCTGGTCGGCGATGCCGATACCGGCCGTGCCCGCGCCGAACACCACCACACGATGGTCGCGCAGCGCCGACCCACTGACCCGTACCCCGGACAGGACGGCGGCGAGGTTGACCGCCCCGGTGCCCTGGACGTCGTCGTTGAAGACGAACTGCCGGTGGCGCCAGCGGTCCAGAATCCGGCGCGCGTTGGAGGTGCCGAAGTCCTCGAAGTGGAGCATCGCTTCGGGGAAGAGCTTCGCAGCCGTCGTGACGTAGGAGTCGACGAAGGCGTCGTAGGTCGCCGTGTCGACACGGGGGTGGCGGTTGCCGAGGTACAGCGGATCGGCGAGAAGCCGCTCGCGGTTGGTGCCGACGTCGAGTACGACGGCGAGCACCCGGGTGGGGTCGATGCCCGCGGCGGCGGTGTACACCGCGAGCTTGCCCACCGAGATGTCGATGCCGCCGACGCCCCAGTCACCGATCCCGAGGATGGCCTCTCCGTCGGTCGCCACGACGAGGTCGACGTCGGAGCCGGTCTTTCCGGAGGAGTGCAGCGCGCGTTCCATGTCCTCGGGCGCGTCGACCGATAGGTAGATACCGCGTGGCCGCCGGAACTCGTTGCTGTACTGCTCGATCGCGGTGCCGATGGTCGGCGTGTAGACGATCGGCAGCATCTCGGAGATGTGGTCGCCGACGAGCCGGTAGAACAGGACCTCGTTGCGGTCGTGCAGGGCGGTCAGGTAGACGTTCTTGGCCAGGTCGCTGGTCTGGGCCGTGTACTGGCCGTAGGCACGGTCGGCCTGCTGGTCCAGGGTGAGGACCTGCGGCGGGATCATGCCGACGAGGTCCAGATCCTCACGCTCGCCGACGCTGAAGGCCGTTCCCCGGTTGAGGCGGGGATCGGACAGCACGGCCCGGCCGCGCGCGGTCGTCTCATATCTGTTGAGCTGCGCGTTCCACCGAGTGGTCATCTCACTCCCCGGTCGGCGAAAAACGGGAGGGCCCGGCCCGGCGAGGACTCTTCCCCATCGGAAGCCGGAGGACGCCGGTAGCCGGAGGAGGCCGGAGAGCACCGGAAGCCGGAGGGTGGAGACCCGTCCTGCCGCTCTTCCAGACTGCACCGAGCATTCACCTGCGTCCAACGCAGACGCCGCCGGTGCCGAGGGCGTCAACAGCCAGGTCTTGTCTGGTGCGACGCCGGCCGGGCTCCAGGGCGGGCAACCGGTGTCGCGGGGGGTCCGGCGACATCAGGACTTCCCGCACCTCTGGTGAGGCCCGCCCACGGGTGATCGTTCGCGCACATGTGCCCGTGGGAGCGGGGGCGCGCCTCCGCCTACAGTTGCACGCTGTACGCCGCCTCGTGGGGCGGTCGCCGGCAGTCCATGGTTCGGTTCGGCGTCGAGGGAGGCCGCTCGTGGCCAGTGCGTTTCAGGAGCGCAAGCTCAAGGGGATGTTCGCCGCGTTCGACGCGGACAGCGACGGCTATCTGCGCGAGGAGGACTTCAGGGCGCTCGTGGCCCGTTGGAGCCGACTGCCGGGAGTGGGTCCCGGGACGGAACTGCGTGCCCGGGTGGAGGCACTCCTGATGGGCTGGTGGGCGGCGCTGCTCGAAGCAGGCGACGCCAACGGTGACGGAGCGGTCGACATGGGCGAGCTGCTCTCCCTCGTCGACAAGCTGCCCGCCATGACCGCGGACGTCACCGCGACCGCCGAGACCGTCTTCGACGCGGTGGACGCCAACGGCGACGGCCGTATCTCCCCGGAGGAACACCGCAGGCTCGTCGAGACCTGGAACGGCCGGCCGGTGGACATGACCGGCGTCTTCGAACTGCTCGACCTGAACGGTGACGGCCACCTCAGCCGCGAGGAGTTCGCGCTGCTCTGGCGCCAGTTCTGGACCAGCGACGACCCGGTGGAACCCGGCAACTGGCTCTGCGGCCGATTCCCCGGCTAGGTGTGCCGTCCCGGCAGGTTGGTGACGCGGCCGGCTGGGGCGTGCCCGCCCGAGTGCGGCCCCGTCCGTGGCAGGACGGAGCCGCACCCCGGTTCACGGGTAGGACACGACCGTGGACGGTGTGGTCGAGGTGCCCGAGGTCGGCGCCCCGGTGTCGTTGATGACACGCTCGTACTGGCCGTTGCCGCCGAGGGAGACGACCAGGAGGTTGTGGAACTTCACGCCCGAACGGTTCGGGGCGGCGAAGCCGTGGTGCTGGAGGATCGTCGGGGCCACGTTGTAGTAGCAGTAGCTGCCCAGGCCCCAGCCCTCGTGCGCGGTCACGCCGTCACCGACCCGGTAGG
Source organism: Streptomyces sp. NPDC059582 (assembly GCF_042735715.1). Classification (NCBI taxonomy): domain Bacteria; kingdom Bacillati; phylum Actinomycetota; class Actinomycetes; order Kitasatosporales; family Streptomycetaceae; genus Streptomyces; species Streptomyces sp. NPDC059582. The sequence continues at coordinate 90,882 of NZ_JBHWCC010000022.1, read as the reverse complement.
CGGCGTACCCCTTCACCGAGCCGTTCTGGATCGCGGCCTGGTTGGGGGCGTCGTACGCCTTCTCGTTCTGGAAGAAGATCGTGCGGCCGCGCTGGCCGAACCACTGCACGTCGTACTTGTTGAAGTGCTCCACGAACAGGCCCGTGGCCAGTACGTCGTCGCCGTTGACGACGACACCGTAGTCGGCCCGGTTGGTCTCCCAGCCGACGCCGGCCCCGTGGTCGGCGCGCCACACCCAGGTGTGGTCGACGATGGTGTGCCGGTTGTTGATCACCATGCTGGTGGTGGCCTTGCCCGCGCCGGCCCCGCCGATACGGACGAACACGTCCTGGACTGTGGTGGGGTTGGCGGAGTGGTCCCGTGACGCGCCCGTCGGCCCGACTTCCAACAGGGTCGCCGAGTTGACGGGTCCGGCGTCGATCAGGAAGCCCGCCAGGCGTACGCCGTCGACGTCGGCGACCTTGAGCGCCGTGACGCCGTTGTCCGGGATGAGCGTGGCGTACCCCAGACCGAGGACGACCGTGTCCGCGCGGTTGACCTGGAGTGGCTGGTCCAGGTGGTAGATGCCCGGCGTCAGCAGGAGGTGCAGCCCTTGCGTGAGCGCCTGGTTGAGGGTCGCCGCGGTGACGCCCGGCTTGGCGACGTAGAACTGCGACAGCGGCAGGGAGGTGCCCCGAGGCGTGCCGTTGCCCCAGGTGACCCCGCGGGCGTTGGTGCGCTTCTCCGGCAGGAAGACACGGAACTCGGTGCCGCTCACGTACAGGAAGGGCTTCTCGCGGGATACCGGCGTGGTGTCGAGCGTGGTGTACGGCGGGTTCGGGAAGCCCTGTGCGGGCGCGCCCTGGACACCCGAGAACACCATGTTCCAGACGCCGTTGAGCCAGCTGCCGATGACACTGTCGCGGGTGTACCACTGCTGCTGCGAGTACGGTCCGACCTGGCCGTCTATGCGGCTGTCGGCGATGTACCCCCCACTCGCCCAACCGTAGCCGGACGGCGCGAGGTTGAGACCGCCGCGCACGTGCATGCGCCGGAAGGGCGCCGCCTGCGCGACCGCCCACCGGTTGGTGCCGTTCGCCGGGACCAGGGCCAGGTTCTCGGCCGAACGCCAGAAATTCTGCGTCGCGTTGCCGTTGAACCAGCCCGCGTCGACCGTCACGTCCCCGTTGATGGTCGTGTCGTCGGGGGAGAGGCCGAGGCCCGCGATCGAGGTGTAGAAGCCGAGTTGGGCGTTGAGACCGCTGTAGGTGCCGGGCTTGAACAGCAGCGCGTATCGGCCGGTGCCGAACTGGGCCGACTCCTGGCGCCGGAACACGTCGTCCAGTCTGGCCTGGATGTTGGGCGTCGACGAATCGAAGATCAGGACGTTCGGACCGAGGTCGCCACCGCCGGGCAGGGCGAGCGGACTCCTGCGGGGGGAGGCGGCCGTCGCCGGCGCCGAGAGGCCCGCCACGGCGGAGGCTGCCGCCGCCGCGGCGCCGAGGACGGTTCTGCGGCCGACGGAAGGGGGGTGGGGAGTCATGCGCGGCTCTCCTGGTTCAGGAAGTGAACGGAGTGGGGGTGAGGGAGCGCTCTCTCGCCTTTGGATGCTTCAGGCGGTGTGAACCATGCGTCAAGAGATGTGACCGAAGTTTCGATCGATTTCGCTGATCGACCGTCATATTTCGTCACACGCCTTCGAGAAGTGTGCGCGGCCGAGCTCTGATCCCCGTGTCGGATCCCTTGACACCTCGCGTCACCGCCTCAACACTCCAGCAGTGGGAGAGCGCTCTCCCGTGTTCCTTCGTCCACCCCCACCTCCGTTCAGGAGCTTTCCATGCCACGGAGATCGAAGATCGTTTCGGGGGCGCTGATCGCGAGTGCCCTGCTGCTGACCTCGCTGGGCCTCGCCGGAGTGGCGCAGTCGTCCACCGATACCCAGACCGGCCAGACTGGCCAGACCGGCCAGACCGGCCAGACTGGCCAGACTGGCCAGACCGGCCAGACCAGCCAGACCGGCTTGGCCGGCCACACCGGCCACTCCATGGCGGCATCGACCGCCTTCTCGCCCGAGGACCCCGACGGCGACGGCTACATCCTCGCGAACCCGCCGGTCACCGGCGTCACCCCGTCGACCCAGAACCCGCCGCACCGCTACTTCCACGAGTTCCAGGCCAACTGCGCGGTCAGCCACACCAGGCCGGACGACCCCATCGTCTACCCGCAGCAGTCCGGCAAGTCGCACGACCACACGTTCATGGGCAACACCACGACGAACGCGAACAGCACCACCGCCTCGCTCGACGCGGGCACCACCGCCTGCAACGCACCGGGAGACCGGTCGGGCTACTGGATGCCGACGCTGTTCAACGGTGACCAGCCCGTCCGGCCGGTCGGCCCGCAGGTCATCTACTACAAGACCGGCGTCACCGACTACACCAGCGTCCGGCCCTTCCCGAAGGGCTTGCGGTTCCTCGTCGGCAGTCCGACGCAGACCGCCGACGAGTTCCGTCACCACCCCGGCTTCGTCGAGGGCTGGGAGTGCGGCGACAGCTTCTTCAACGTCGACATCCCCGTCAGCTGCCCTGCCCGCCCTGATGTGCAGCTCAACATTCGCTTCCAGGCGCCCAGTTGCTGGGACGGCAAGTACCTCGACACTCCCGACCACAAGAGCCACATGGCCTATCCGGTGGTCAAGCCCGGCACCAACGACAACATGTGCCCGGCCGACCATCCCGTCGCGGTCCCGATGATCGAGTTCAAGATGGCGTTCCCGGTCAACGGGGACATGTCGAGGGTCAGGCTGGCCAGCGGAGCCGGGCACTCGTTCCACTACGACTTCTTCAACGCCTGGGACAACGCCACGCTCAAGGCCCTGGTCGACCACTGCGTCGTCGGCGGCCTCCAGTGCAACGCGCGCGGCTACGACGAGACACACCCCGAGGCGGGCGCGGCCCTCAACGAGCACTACGAACTCCCCTGAGCCTGCTGACGCGCCTGGGCTGCCTGTGCCCGTCGAGGCGCCTGGGCCCCTGAGACCCCCGCGGTCTCCGAATCACTGAGCCCCCTTGGGCCTCCGGTGCCTCCGAGTTCCCGAGCCGTGGGGCCTCCGGGGCTTCCGGGGCCTCTGAGCCCCATGACCTCCCTGCGTCCCCTCGCGAGTCCCGCGCTTCCCCTGAGCCCCACCTTCCGAAGCGTCACCCGCCGCCTATCGGAGCAACCACCATGACTCCACCACCCCGCACCCGCACCCGCCGCCTCGCGGCCCCCCTCATCGCGGGCGTCCTGACCGTCGGCGCCCTCACCGCCCTGCCCGCGGCCCAGGCCCACGCCGCCGGCAGCGTCGTCAAGGTCACCGGCAGCCAGGGCGCCTGGCAGCTGACCGTGGACGGGCAGCCGTACCAGATCAAGGGTCTGACCTGGGGCCCGTCCGTAGCGGACGCCGGCAGATACCTGCCCGACCTGAAGTCCATGGGCGTCAACACCATCCGCACCTGGGGCACGGACGCCACCAGTAAGCCGCTCTTCGACTCCGCCGCCGCCAACGGCATCAAAGTGATCGCGGGCTTCTGGCTACAGCCCGGCGGCGGTCCGGGCAGCGGCGGTTGCGTCAACTACCTGACGGACACCGCGTACAAGAGCCAGGTGCTCAACGAGTTCCCCCAATGGGTCCAGACGTACAAGGACAACCCCGGCGTGCTCATGTGGGACGTCGGCAACGAGTCGGTGCTCGGGCTCCAGAACTGCTACTCCGGTGCGGAGCTGGAGAAACAGCGCGACGCCTACACCACGCTCGTCAACGACATCACCAAGAAGATCCACGCCGTCGACCCGAACCACCCGGTGACCTCGACCGACGCCTGGGTCGGGGCCTGGCCGTACTACAAGAGGAACGCGCCCGACCTGGACCTGTACGCCGTGAATGCCTACAACGCGGTCTGTGACATCAAGGCCGCCTGGCAGCAAGGGGGTTACACCAAGCCTTACATCGTCACCGAGACCGGGCCGGCCGGCGAGTGGGAGGTGCCCGACGACGCCAACGGCGTACCGCTCGAACCCGCCGACCGGGCCAAGGCCGACGGATACACCCGGGCCTGGGGCTGTGTCACCGGACACCAGGGGGTCGCGCTCGGCGCCACGATGTTCCACTACGGCACCGAGTACGACTTCGGCGGCATCTGGTTCAACCTGCTGCCCGCGGGTCAGAGGCGGCTGTCGTACTACGCGGTGAAGCGGGCCTACGGCGGCGACACCTCACGTGACAACACCCCACCCGTCATCACCGACCTGACCGTCGAGGGCGACGCGGGCAAGGTGCAGGCCGGGCGTGACCTCGTCCTCTCGGTCAGGGCGACCGACCCCGAGGGCGACCGGATCTCCTACGAGGTCCTCGACAACAGCATGTACATCGACCAGAGCAAGAACCTGACCCCGCTGCCCTTCACGGACCTCGGCGGCGGTCGTCTCAAGGTCAGCGCGCCCGACCGCCCCGGTGTCTGGAAGGTCTACGTCAAGGCGACGGACGGACGGGGCAACGTCGGTGTCCAGACCCGCTCCGTCAGGGTCGTTCCGCCCGTTCCCGCCGGCACCGACGTGGCCCGGGGCAAACCGGCCACCGCCTCGTCCTACCAGGCGAGTTACGGCGACTGTCCCTGCCCCGCCGCCAACGCGACGGACGGCAACCCCGCCACCCGCTGGGCCAGCGACTGGAGCGACCCCCAGTGGGTGCAGGTCGACCTCGGCGCCCGCACCACGTTCCGGCACGTCCAGCTGTTCTGGGAGGCCTCGTACGCCAAGGCCTACACCGTCCAGACCTCCGACGACGGCCAGAACTGGCAGACCGTGCGCACCGTGTCCGACGGCAACGGCGGCATCGACGACTTCGACGTCTCCGGGACCGGCCGCTACGTCCGCGTCAACGGAACGGCTCGGGGCACCGGCTGGGGCTACTCGCTGTACGAGTTCGGAATCTACAACTGACGATCCGTCGAGAAGGGGAGGGGAGGATGGCCGACGAGCATGAACTCGACCGGCTGATCGACAAGCTGACCCTGCGGGCCAAGGCCCGGCTGCTGACCGGGGCCACCACCTGGCGCACGGTTGCCGAACCAGCCATCGGTCTGCGGGAGTTGGTGTTGTCGGACGGCCCGGCCGGCGTACGGGGTCAGTCGTGGGACGAGCGGCACACGGCCGTGCTGCTGCCCTCGGCCTCCGCGCTCGCCGCCGGCTGGGACGAGCAGCTGGTCGAGGAACTCGGCGGCCTCCTCGCCTCCGAGGCGCGGCGCAAGGGCGTGGACGTGGTCCTCGCGCCCAACCTCAACCTGCACCGCAGCCCGCTCGGGGGACGGCACTTCGAGTGTTTCTCGGAGGACCCCGAACTGGCCGGCCGGATGGGCGCCGCCCTCGTGCGCGGGATCCAGGCGCACGGGGTGGCGGCCACGGCGAAGCACTACGTGGCCAACGACTCGGAGACGGAGCGGCTGACCGTCGACGTGCGCGTCGACGAGCGGACGCTGCGGGAGGTGTACTTGGCACCCTTCGAGGCGGCGGTCGCGGCGGGCGTCCGGCTGGTGATGGCCGGATACAACCGGGTCGACGGCACCACCATGACCGCCCACGCGCTGCTGACCCACCCGCTGAAGGACGAGTGGGGGTTCGACGGGCTCGTCGTCTCCGACTGGGGCGCCGTGCGCGACACACAGGACACCGCTCGCGCCGGACTGGACCTGGTGATGCCGGGCCCGGAGGGCGCCTGGGGCGAGGCACTGGTGCGGGCCGTGCGGCAGGGGAGGGTGGCCGAGAGCGCGGTCGACGACAAAGTACGACGGCTGCTGCGGCTGGCCGCCCGCTGCGGCGCCCTCGGGGAACGCCGTCCCCACGGGCCGGCGCTCCGCTCGCGGGAGGCCCGCTCCCTGGCACGGCGCGCGGTCGCCGCGGGCGCCGTCCTGCTGGTCAATCGCGATGTCCTGCCGCTGGAACCCGACCACCTCTCCACCGTCGCCGTCATCGGCACCCCGGCCACCCGGACCCGCACCCAGGGTGGCGGCAGCGCCGGTGTCTTTCCCCAGGGTGAGGTCTCGCTCCTCGACGGGATCAGGGCCGGCCTGCGCGGCCGGGCCCGGGTCGTCGACGTCCCGGGTCCCGCACCGGACGGACCGCCCCCGCCGCTCGACACCACCCTGTGCGCCGACCCGCGCTCCGGCGTCCCGGGCGTGCTGCTGCGCGTACTGGACGCCGCCGGACGCGAACTGCACGCCGAACACCGGCGAGGCGGGCGGCAGTTGGAGCCTCCTCTCGTGCCCGAGGCGCACACCGTCGAGATCAGCGCCCGGCTGCACCCCAGGGTGTCCGGCCCCTGGACGCTCGGGATCGCCGGCTTCGGCCGGCTCGCTGTCCACCTCGACGGCCGTGCCCTGCTGGACGGCGTGTTCGACAAGGACACCGACGACCCGGCGATCGTCCACGTCACCCCTCCGATGCGCCTGGCCACGGCCGAGCTGACCGTCGGTACCGACCCGCTGCTGGTCGCGCGCCGCGAGCTCGCCCCCGCCACCGGCCGGGCCCTCGTCGTCGGCGCGGCCCCGCCCGCCCCCGACCCGGCCGACGCGATCGCCGCCGCGGCGCGCGCGGCCCGGGCGGCGGACGCGGCCGTCGTGGTCGTCGGCACCACGCAGGACGGCGAGTGCGAGGGCCACGACCGGACCTCACTCTCCCTGGGCCCGCACCAGGACGCGCTCGTGCGCGCCGTGGCCCGCGCCAACCCGCGCACCGTGGCCGTCGTCAACAGCGGCGGACCCGTCGAGATGCCCTGGCGCGACGACGTCGGCGCGCTGCTGCTCGCCTGGTTCCCCGGGCAGGAGGCGGGCGGTGGCCTGGCCGACGTACTGCTGGGCCGGACCGAACCCGGCGGGCGGCTCCCCACCACCTGGCCGGCCACCCTCGTTGACGCCCCCGTGACCGACACCCGGCCCGTCGACGGGCGCCTGGAGTACGGCGAGGGTCTGCACGTCGGGCACCGGGCCTGGCTGCGCGGCCGGCGTACCCCGGCCTACTGGTTCGGGCACGGGCTGGGGTACACGACCTGGGCGTACGAGGAGATCACCGGGCCCGCGGAGATCCTCGCGGGCGACTCCTTCACGGTGCGCGTCCGGCTGCGCAACACCGGCGTCCGCGCGGGCCGGGAGGTCGTCCAGGTGTACCTCGCCCGGCCGGGCGCCGCCGTGGAGTACCCCGAGCGATGGCTCGCGGGATACGCGGCCGAGCGGGCCCGCCCCGGTGAGACGGTCACCGCCGCCGTCGAGATCCCGGCGCGGAGTCTGCGCCACTGGGCGGTCGAGACAGGCGGGTGGCGTACGGAACCGGGGCCGTGCCGGGTGCTCGCCGGACGCTCCGCGGGTGATCTGCCCCTTGCCCTGGAGGTGGTGGTGCGGCCCCGGTAGGACCCGAGCGCGTCTGGAGAGCGCTCTATGCCGTTACGGGACAGGCCCGTTAGGGTGCGGGCATGAGCAGACAGGCCCCGACGCTGGAGGACGTCGCCCGCGAGGCCGGCGTCTCCCGGGCGACCGTGTCCCGAGTCGTCAACGGCGTGCGGAACGTGGACCCGGTCATACAGGAAATGGTCCGCCAGGCCATCGAGCGGACGGGCTACGCCCCCAACCGGGCGGCCCGTTCCCTGGTGACCCGGCGCGCCGAGACCGTCGCACTGGTGGTGTCCGGGGCCGGGGACACCTCGGACGCGGGCCAGGACGCCTTCGCCGCCCGGGTGTTCGCGGACCCGTTCTTCGGACGGGTGGTCGGCGGAGTCGTCGGCTTCCTGCGCCCCCGCTCCATGCACCCGGTGCTGATGTTCGCCGAGTCCCCCGCCGCCCGCGAGGAGGTGCTGACCTATCTGCGCCAGGGCCGTGCCGACGGCGCGCTCGTGGTCTCCACGCACGCCGACGACCCGCTGCCCGCGCTGCTCGCCGACGCCGGGCTCCCCGCCGTGCTCTTCGCCCGCCCCTCGCGGCCGGTGCCGCTCAGTTACGTCGACCTGGCCCACTGGCACGGCGGACGCCTCGCCGCCGAGCACCTGCTGGCCCGCGGCCACCGCCGGCCCGCCACGGTCTGCGGCCCCTTGGACGTGTCGGCGAGCCAGGAGCGGCTGGCCGGTTTCCGCGACACGCTCGCCCGGCACGGCCACCCCTACGTACCGGTCGCCGAGGGCGGCTTCACCCTGGACAGCGGAGTCGCCGCCATGTCCGACCTGCTGGCCCGGCACCCCGACGTGGACGCGGTGTTCGCGGCCAACGACCTCATGGCGCAGGGCGTCTGCCAGTTGCTGCGGGAGCGCGGACAGCGGGTGCCGGAGGACGTCGCCGTCGTCGGCTTCGACGACTCCAGCGTCGCGATCACCTGCCGCCCCCAGCTGACCACCGTCCGCCAGCCCGTCGAGGAGATGGCCGCACGGATGGCCCGCCTGCTCGACGAACACATCCACGGCCTGCGCACCGACGCGACGTCGGTCGTCTTCGACCCGGAACTGGTGGTGCGCGAGTCGGCGTAGCGCGACAGTCTCGAACGGTCAGCGGCGAGGTGTGCGCACCGCTGGTTCGAGCATCCTGTCGAGGACGCCTACGGTCACCACGGCGTACGCCACATGCGGGACGATGTCCGACACCCAGCCCGAGAGGCCCCAGGTCCGAGCATCAGTCACGCCCAGCACCGTCATCGGTCCATTGGTGCCGATCAGGGCTCCGACGGCGGCGACGACGTACTGACACGGCAGGGGTGGGTTCCACCCGGCCGCACGTGCGACACCGAGCACGCCACCCATTCCCAGCCCGGCGGCGAATCCGGTCAGGGGCGCGAGGCCCGCGATCCGGTTGGTCAGCGCCTCGCCCTCGCCGGGTATCCGCACGTGCAACTTCGCTGCCAGCTTGCGCAGGGTCGCCTCAGGTGTACTGCTGGCGGGCCTGGCGCGCATCGCCATATCGGTGTAGCTGACGATGTCGAGCGCGGTACTGCCGGCGGCTCCAGCCGCGACGCCGTAGAGCAGTGGCCGTGTCAGGGGCAGCATCAATCGCCCTCCAGTCAGTCCCGCAACGGATGGGTTCCCGCCCCGGACCTACGGTGCCTAGACCACTCCATGGTCTCACCCCCGCGGGAACGTCGCAGGACGCGACCGGCGGCATGGCGATCGTCGTCGGTGGGTCCTGGGGGTGCGACGGGCTGGGCTGTTCAGGTGTGATCGGGGTGTCGGCCGGGCCGCGGACCGCGTACGGGTCGCGATCCGTTGCACGCTGGTGTCCAACTGCCTTTTTGCGCGCCCCGGCCTGGTGAGGACCATGACCACCGAGACCACCGGCACGACGAGTCTCTCCGACAAGGTCCGGCCGTTGGGCGAAGCGCTCGACGGGGCCGGCATGTCACGCCTTCACGTCTTGTTCTGGCTGCTCGCCGGGCTGGGCGTCATGCTCGACGGCTTCGACTTCTTCGTCATCGGCGTCGCCAATCCGCTGGTCTCCCACGACTTCCAGGTGAGCGCGGCTCAGCAGGGCCTGCTCTCGGCGGCTGCCATCGTGGGCTCGGTCTTCGGCGCCGCGCTGCTGGGTCCGCTCGGCGACCGCGTCGGGCGGCGCCGTATCTTCCGGGTCGACCTGTGGATGTTCGTGGTCTTCTCCCTGCTGTGCGCGGTCGCGTGGGACATCTGGTCCCTGATGGCGTTCCGCTTCGTCCTCGGTATCGCGGTGGGCCTGGACTACCCGATCGCCGCGAGCTACCTGGCGGAGATCCTGCCCTCCAAGAACCGCGGCCGATGGCTGGTGGCCGCGTTCAGCCTCCAGGCGGTGGGCATCCTGCTGGGGGCGGTGGCCGGAGTGGTGATCCTCGAGATCTGGCCGCAGCCCGGCTCCTGGCGGATCCTCCTGGGATTCGGGGCGGTGCCCGCCCTGGTCATCATCTGGCTGCGCCGCAGAGTGCCGGAGAGCCCTCGCTGGCTCGCTCAGAACGGGCGGGACCAGGAGGCACGCGAGGTCGGCCAGGCGCTGGTCGGCGCCCCGGTCGTGGTGACCGACGCCGACCGGGCACGGATGGAGGCGCCGCCCGAGGGACTGCGGGCGTTCATCCAGCCGCGACTGTTCTCCGCGCGCTGGCGCAAGCGCACCATTTTCGCCGCGGTTCCGTGGTTCCTGATGGACATCGCCACCTACGGGGTGGGCATCTTCACCCCGACCCTGCTGGCGGGGCTCTCACTGGCCGGCGCGAACACCACGTTCATCGCCGACGACATCGCCTCGACCACCGGCACAGCCCTGCTGGACATCTTCCTGGCCATCGGCTTCGCGCTGGCGATCGTGTTGGTGGACCGGGTCGGGCGGGTACCTCTGCAGCTCACCGGATTCGCCGTGATGGCCTGCGCGCTGTGTGTCCTGGCCGTGGCCGACCAGCTCCCGGGAGGCGCCGGCGCCCACCTCGGCATGGTCGCCGTCGGCTTCGCGCTGTTCAACACGTTCATGAACCTCGGGCCCAACGCCACCACGTTCACGCTGCCCGCCGAGGTCTACCCGTCCGAGATGCGCACCGCGGGCCACGGCTTCGCCGCCGGGTGCGGAAAACTCGGTGCCGCCCTGGGGACCTTCCTCTTCCCCGTACTGCTGTCCAGCGTCGGAGAGAGCGCGCTGCTGTACGGGGTGGCCGTGATCTGCGCCCTGGGCTTCGTGATCACCTTCGCCTTCCGGGTCGAGACGCGCGGCCGTTCCCTCGACGAGTTGTCCGGCGCCCAGGTCGCCGCGGTCGCACCTCGTGTGTCCCCGCCGTGATCCGGCCGACCACCCGTCACGGCTGACCCTCCGCCGACCGCCCCCGCTACGGCTCGAGAGGAAAGAGCGGCATGGTGGAGGGCGGCGGGACAAGTACCGGGGCCGCCTTGACGTCGACAGGTCCGGCCGCTTCGGGTCGCGCTCTTGACCGGTGCCTCGATGGCTCGATCGTCTCGGTGAGTCCCCGTGACGTCCAACGGGCGGATGGCCGCCGTCAGTTCGGTCCGTCCGGTGTCTCGCGCCGATTCGGCGCCGGGTTGGTCGAGGCGCGTACGGCGCCGGCGCTGGCCGTCACGACGAGGAGGACGGCCAGGACCTCCGGCGCCGCGAGGTCCTGGTCCAGGACGAGGTATCCGGCCGTCGCGGCGACCGCGGGGGCCAGGCTCATCAGAACGGCGAAGGTGGCCTTGTGGAGGCGCCGGAGGGCCAGCAGTTCCAAGGTGTAGGGAAACACGGACGACAGCAGAGCGACGGCGGCACCGAGGCCCAGGGACACCGGCTGGACCAGCGTGCTCCCCGCGGCGGCCACTCCCGCGGGCAGGCTCGTCAAGGCGCCGACGCCCATGGCCAGCGCGAGCCCGTCGGCCTTGGGGAAACGGCTGCCGGTGCGGGCGGAGAGCACGATGTACGCGGCCCACATCGCCGCCGCGCCCAGGGCGAAGGCGCTGCCCGCGAGGTTGAGTCCGTCGAGACCGCCTCGGCCCAGCAGGGCCACACCCGTCAGTGCCAGTGCCGCCCACAGCCAGCCGCTCGCGCGCCGCGCTGTCACCACCGACAGCACCAGCGGGCCCAGTACCTCCAAAGTGACCGCGGCGCCCAGCGGGATCCGGGCGATCGCCTGGTAGAACAACGTGTTCATCCCGGCCAGTGCCACACCGAAGGCCATGACGACGGCCCAGTCCGACCGCCGGTAGCCACGGACCACGGGTCGGCACACGACCAGGAGCACCACGGCCGAGAGGGTCAGGCGCAAGGACACCACCCCGGACGCCCCCGCCCGGGGAAACAGCAGGCTCGCCACCGCGGCGCCGAACTGCTGGGCGAAGACGCCGCCGATCACCAGACCGACCGCCCCCGCCTGCCCGCGGCCTCGCGCATCGGCGACCGGGTCGCGGTGCAGGACACGGGACGAGGTATCGGGCGAGCGCACATCGGTCATGACCACGACGCTAAGGGCCGTTCGGCGGCGATCACCTGGTGGGGTGGGGGTGGGGGTGTGCGTGAGGTGTCGGACGGCGTCCGACCAGAGGAGACGGGCGCCCGCCGTCATGGACACGGGCGCCCGCCTGTATGGACACGGGCGCCCGTCGGCACGGACTCGGGCCTTCGGGCATCAGGCCTTGAGGCGTGCCCGGTCGCCCATCACCACGACGGGGTGGTCGGCCGGATCGAGGGTGCGCAACAGGGTCTTCATGCCGGACTCCGGAACGGTGACACAGGCCGACGTGCCGTCACCGTGGTCCAGGTGCAGCCATATCCCGCCGCCCTTCTCCACTCCTTCCGGCCGGGTCCAGTCGAAGGGCGGAACGCCCCTGAGCCGGTTGTAGTTGATGGCTATGACGTAGTCGAAGTCATGAGCGTGGGCATCCTCCGGGTTCAGCGTGGCCGCGTAGGCGTTGTCGTCGTACCAGTACCGCAGGCGACTGCCCGGATCCTTGAGCGAGCCTCCGGCGTCGGTCAGGCTGAACACACCGACGGGACTGCGCTCGTCCTCCAGCTGATGGTCTGTCGTCCAGCCCATCCTGCCGTTGTGCGCGGGCCAACTGCCCGTCTTCTTCCAGGCGGTGCCCTGCTTCTCGTAGAGCACGACGAGGCTGTCGGGTGAGTCGCGACGGTCGCCGTAGACGACCACCGCCTGGCGGGAACTGGCCGGCACCTGCTGCCACATCCGGTCTCCGACGCCCGGAAGACGTGTGCCGGCTGCTGTGCGGGGGGAGCCGGACGCCCCGGGGTTGCTGTTTCCCGGCGCCCCGCCCGGGCTGGTCCGCTCCGTCATGTCACCGCACGCGGTGAACGCGGCCAGCAGGACGCCGCAGGCGACAGCCGCGGATATGGCATGACGCGCACCGCCGCGCCGCGCCGGAAGAGCAGAGGACCGGGTATCAGTGGGTGTCCGCATGGTATGGATCCTCCGGCGGGACGAAGCCGACGCGCATCCGCTCGCAGGCATCCGGCCTAACGGCGGTCGTGTGCCCGACGAGCCGTCACCCTGTCGGTCGGCTCGTGTGCGGCCGGCCCGTACCCGAGAGGCGACGGTGGCGCCGACCCGCGCCCGCGTGGGGGCACAGGGCGCCCTGGGCGCCGTGCGTACCACTTCCTGATTCCGCGTCACGACGGACGGATCCGCGGGATCGAGGCGCCGAGGTACTGACAGGCGAGCAAGGCCACCCCCAGGTCCGTACGGCACTTGTGGCACCGATCGCCGCATGGTCTGAAGGCTGGGGATGCCCTCGTCGCCACTGAGCTCCGGGTCTCCGCCACGGACCGCGCCCACACATCGTGGCCGGCCGCCGAGGCGTCCGCCCCTGCCTTCGACGCCACGAGAGACTGTCGCTTCACGACCTCGGTGTCACCCACGGCCATGGACCCACCGTACGCCGGTGCCGGCGGCCGGGCAGGGCGAGCCCCGGAGGGTGAGGAAGAACGCGACCGCCGGCGTCCTGACCGCCGCGCCGGGAGCGGGGCGGACGGTGTGACGTCATGCCGTCCTGCGGCGGGGTGTGTCGATGGGGGTGGCGGCTTCGATGGGGTCGGCGGCGCGTGACTGGACTATGAGGATGTCGTCGGGTGTGAGCTCCCTGCCGTCCTCGGCGGTGAGCCTCAGCGGCAGGGGTTGCCGGCCGGTGCGGGCGTCGATGACGCGGTTGACCGGTTCGTCGTCCTCGAACAGATGCTTCTGCCCCCACTGGCGCAGTGCCGCGAGGACGGTGTGGAAGTCGCGCCCCTTCTCGGTGAGGACGTAGTCCCGCGAGTTGCCGAGCGCCGACTCGTGGACCTCGAACATCCCGACGGACACCAGCTTCTGCAGTCGTGCGGTCAGGACGTTGGTGGCGAGCCCGATGTGATTGCTGAAGTCGGTGAACCGGGTGATGCCGTGCATGGCGTCACGCAGGATCTGGAGTGTCCAGGTGTCGCCGACCTCGTACAGGGACCGGTCGATGGGGCATGCGGACGTGCCCAGGTCTCGGTGTTTCACCGGTGCCTCCCCGATGCAGTTACTTGCGATTCTAAAGCGCTCGCCGTACGGGGGGCCTGTGGGCGAGCGGTCCTGGGGTGCTGCCCTCCTCACTGGGGGACGCAGCAGCGCTCCCGGACCGGGCTCGAACTCGGCGAGGTGCTCACGGAGCTCTGAGGGGGCCGGGGCCAGGTGTCCCGGTGAGCCTCCAAGCTTGTGTCCGCGGTCAGATCTGCCCGCGCGTGGAACCACGGATCGGTTCGTCGCCGCGTTCAGTCGGACCCGGTCCTCACGTCTGCCGGGGGAGAGAGCCGGGACCGGCCGGGACCGGCGCTCCGGGACAGCCGGACGCCGGGCTTCGCGACGGGGCCGGCCGTGGGCTCCGTAGGGTGCGGCTTCGCGGGCTCGGCAGCCGGGCCGTGACCCTCGCGGGTCGCGGCGGGGGAGCGGCGGTTGATCAGTACCACCCCGCTGATGATGACGAAGCCGCCCACCACTTCGAGGAGACGCGGGATCTCGGACAGCCATACGAAGGAGACGACGATCGCGACGGGCGGCACCAGGTACAGCGCGGCGGTGGAAACGGTGAGCGGCAGCCGGGCCACGGCGTAGCCCCAGAGGACGAACCCCACGGCGGAGGGCAGCAGGCCGAGATAGGCCGCGGAGGCGAGCGCCCCGGACGGGGCGGCCGCGAGAGCGTGCAGGGTCGCCGGAAGCAGCGGCAGGGCAAGGGCGGTGCCCGCCGCCATCGCGTACGTGGCGACCTCCAGGCCGCTGTAGCGGCGCAGCAGGGGCTTGGAGACGCAGTGGTAGACGCCCTGCACGACGGCGGCGGCCAGCACCACGAGTGCGCCGGTGGAGAACCCCGTCGAACCGCCGCCGAGCGCGACGAGCACACAGCCGCCGATGGCGACGCCGCTACCGGCGACCACCCGGCCTGTTACCGGCTCGGACAGGAACGCCCTGCCCAGCAGGATGCTGCAGACCGGCGCTATGGCGATCAGCATGCTGGCGGTGCCCGCCGGGACGTGGACCTCGCCCCAGTTGAGCAGCACCTGGTAGGCCGTCATGCCGGTGGCGCCGGCGAGGGCGATCAGCGGCAGATCGCGTGGCCGAGGGCGCCGGACGCCCAGGAACGGCGCGATGACCAGCAGGGCGGCGGCGGCGACGGACAGCCGCATCAAGGACAGCGCCGCCACCCCCAGGCCGTCGACCCCGACGCGGATGGCCGGAAACGCCGAGGCCCAGAGCACCACGACGGCCGATAGGGCGAGGAAGCTGCGGGAGCCGATTCGTGTGTTCACACCACAACGGTGCGTGCGACGAAGATAAAGGTCCAGTTACTTTTACTTGCTGGAACAGAAAGTCCGACTTAATAGTGCCCTGCCGCGTCCCGCTGGGCTCCCGCCAGTCCAGTCGCCACGGTACCTGTCGCCACGGTGCCTGTCGCCACGGTGCCGGGGGCTGCGTGCCCCTGCTCCGCGGCCACCGTGCGGGCCGTCTCCAGCAGGAGTTCTGTCAGGTGGAGGATGTCGGGACGCCGTGATGTGCCGGTGCGGTTGACGGTGTAGACGGTGCGGGTCACGGGGTGAAGGAGGGGGTGCAGGCTGATGGGCCCCGGTGTCGAGTCCGGGATGGTCATATGAGGCAGCAGGGCCGCGCCCGCCCCCGCGGCGACCAGCGCCGCGAGTACGGAGAAGTCGCTGCTGCGTGAGCGGCAGGCGGGGACGAATCCCGCCGCGCCGCATGCGCGCTGGACCATCTCGTAGCAGGAGCTCTCCGCGCCCGGTGTGAGCCAGGGGCTGTCGGACAGCCGTGCCAGGTCGACGGTCTCACCAGGAGCGATTCCCATGCGGGCCGCGTGATCCGGGTGCAGTGCGAGCAGGACGGGTTCCTCCAGGAGCTTGGTCTGCTCGCAGCCGGCGGGGAAGTCGCGGGGCAGGACCGTGTACCCGTGGACGACCGCCAGGTCCACCTCCCGGCGACGCAGCGCCTCCAGAGCGTGGTCCGGTTCCTGCTCGACGAGTTCCAGCGCCGGCGTGGCGCCCGCACCCTCCCCGGCGGCGAGGATGCGCGCCCAGACCGGCGCGATCAGTTTGCGCGCGGCGGAGGAGAAGGCGGCGACGCGGACCGTGCCGCGACCGCCGCCGCGCAGGGCCTCCAGGTCGGATTCTGCCGCGGCCAGGTCGCTCAGCACGATCTCGGCGTGGGACACCAGCAGCTCGCCGACGGGAGTCAGGTGCAGGGTGCGCCCCCGTTTCTCCACGACGGGCATGCCCACTTCGCGTTCCAGCGCCGCCAGTTGCTGGGAGATGGCGGGGGCGCTCAGATACAGCGCCTGGGCCGCGGCGGCGACCGTGCCGTGGGTGGCCAGGTACTGCAGGACCCGGAGTCGTCTCACATCCAGCATAAAGACTTCCTTACGCAACGCCGCTGAACAATAAAGCATAGCTCTGCCATGGCCGTGCCGCCCGAGAGGTCGCGTGCACTCCCGCGGGCACGCCTGCCAGCGGGACGACAAGCGCGTACGCGGGCGCCCGGACGGTCTTCAAGGCGCCGAAGGCGAACTTCTGCCGGGCCCCTGCCCTAAAGTCGCCCAGGTGACTGAGCCTCTCTACCTGACCGCGGTCCGGGAGTCGTACGACACGGTCGCGGCCAGCTACGCGGAACTCGTCAAAACCCCCGCGGAACTGGATCCGTTGTCACGTGCGATGCTGTCCGCGTTCGCCGAGGCCGTGCGGGCGGCGGACCGTGGGCCGGTCGCGGACCTGGGGTGCGGGCCGGGCAAGGTCACCGCGTACCTGGCCGGCCTGGGGGTGCCGGCCTTCGGCGTCGATCTGTCCCCGCGGATGATCGAGCTGGCCCGGCAGACCTGTCCGAGCCTGCACTTCACCGTGGGCTCCATGACAGCGCTGGCGATCCGGGACGGCGAACTCGGCGGCATCCTGGCCTACTACTCCACCCATCACACGCCGCCGGAGTTGCTGCCGGTTGTGTTCGCCGAGTTCCGACGTACGCTCGCCCCCGGCGGCGTCCTGATGATGGCCGGCCATGTGGGAGACGATGCGTGCCTGCGCCCGACGCGGGCATACGGCGGCCACCCGGTGTCCTACGAGTCCCACTTGCAGCCGCCGGACCGGATCGTCGCTCTCCTCGGCCAAGCCGGGCTCGACGTCA
Source organism: Streptomyces sp. NPDC059582 (assembly GCF_042735715.1). Lineage (NCBI taxonomy): Bacteria > Bacillati > Actinomycetota > Actinomycetes > Kitasatosporales > Streptomycetaceae > Streptomyces > Streptomyces sp. NPDC059582. Next base: position 73,755 of record NZ_JBHWCC010000022.1, on the reverse strand, counting down.
CCTCACAGCTGCTGGAGGAGCCTGCCGAGGGCGCGCGGCGGACGATCGCCACGTTTCTGGCCCGGAAGCCCGAACGCCCCGCCTCGACGTAGCCGACCGCTGATCGCCGACTGCCGACTGCCGACTGCCGACTGCCGACTGCCGACTGTCGACTGCCGGTCGCCGGCGGCTCGGCTTCTTCCGGCAGGCGCCGAGCCGCAGTCGAGCCTCGGTCCGCGAGGTTCGCCGCAGTCACCCGCGACGAATGCCGTGTGCGTCCGCCGTACCGATGATCTATGGTCGCCCTGTTCTCTGGGGAGGGGATGACGCATGGTGCGTGGGGGGGGGGGGCGGTGGGTGCTGTGCGCGGCCGTGGTGCTGACGCTGGCGGGGTGTGGACAGCGCGCGCTGGAGGCCGAGCCTCAGTTCTCGCGGGCCGAGGAACTGCCGGAAAGGCTCGGCAAGGACGGCACCACCATTTTGGTGGGGGATCCGGACGCGAAGATGACCGTGCATCTGTACGAGGATCCACGCTGTCCGGTCTGTGAGGAGTTCGAGACCAACGGCGGCGCTTTCGAGCTGCGGGGCGCGATGCTCGACCGGCGGGCGAGAACCGAGTACACCCTGGCCTCCTTCCTGGACGACAGGCTCGGCGGCGGTGGGTCGAAGAGGGCGGTCAACGCACTGCGCGCCGCGCTGGAGCAGGGCAAGTTCCTCGAGTACCACGAGGTGCTCTACGCCAACCAGCCCGAGGAGAGCGACGACGGCTTCACCGAGGCCTATCTGCTGGAACTGGCCGACAGGGTGGAGGGCCTGCGCGGTCCGGCGTTCGACGGGGCCGTGAAGAGCATGAAGTACCGCGCCTTCGTGGCCGCCTCCGAGGAGACGTACGAGAGGGCCGGGGGAGCCGGTGACGCCGAAGGGCCGGGCACACCCACCGCGGTGATCGACGGCAAGCGGATCCCCGTGGAGTACAACGGCGTTCTCTTCGACGGCGACACCTTCGCCGAACTGCTGCGACAGATCTACGACCAGCCCTGGAAGTGGGAAGACACCCGTCTGTGAATCATCGGGCCGTGGCCGGTCCGGCATCACACCGCGACGGTGTCCTGATCCTTGCCCGGGCCCGCTTCGCCGCGTCGGGTGCCGCTACCCTGCCGGCGCTTTTCCCGACGGCCGTCCGCTGCGCCGCGATGGGCATCGGCTTCAACATCGCGGTCGCGGCCTTCGGCGGCGCCACCCCGCTCGTCACGGTCGCGGCCTCGGCGGCGCCACCGCGCTCGTCACGGAGGTGCTGGTCAACGCGCCCGCTCTGGGCCGTGGTGCCCGCTACGGGCAGGACTCCCCGAACTTGACCGCCGTGAAGGCGACCTGCTGACCGTTCAGTGTCGTGCCCGCCGCGGGGGACTGGGTGCACACCTGCCAGTTCGACTCGACCAGCACCCAACGGTCGTCCGCCGAAGCGTCCTTGACCGTGATCGACGTGCCCGCGTCCAGCGCGCCTCGAGCCGCCTTCACCGACCTGCCCGCGAAGTCCGGCATCCTGCCGCCTGCCACCGACGGCGCCTTCTCGTCCTTCTTCGGGCACGTCTCGTCCAACTTCACCGCCCCGAAGTCCAGTTCCGTGTCCACCGCGGAGGACGTGCCGGCCTGCACGCTCTGGGAGCACACCTTCCAGTCCCGGTCGAGGATCTGGTTGCGATCCCGGCCGAGCGCGTCATGTGAGGTCAGTGCGTAGAAGCCCTGTTCCTGCGCCGTATCCTGCGCGGACTGCAGGCCCATACCCACGAAGTCCGGCACCGTCTTCTTCTCGTGCGCGGTCGGACCCCCGCCTTTCCCCGCCCCCGCGCTGCCCGACGCCGTGGCACCACCGCCGGACTTGGCGTCGTCGGCGGGCTGACAGGCGGCGAGGGCGCCGACGACGGTGCAGGCCAGAACGACACCGATGATGCGGGTACGCAAGGATTCCCCCCGAGTGATACCGGTTCAGGCGGAACACGCTAGACCGCATGCGGCTGAAGTGTGGACGCCGTCACGAAGCCGTGACACGACTGCGTGAGCAGTCGATGGGCGCGCGCTTCGGCAACGTGTCCATCGGCACCCTTCGAGCCCGGTGACACCACCCCATGTCGTTCCTACGGCAGGGGAGGCAGTCATGCCGGGCTCGGAGGTCCAGTTCAGGGGGCCAGGTGTCAGACGGGCTGTACGCCGTCCAGCGCCCCGTGCGGATTGATGACGTACTTGCGGCTGGCGCCCTGGTCGAACTCGGCGTAACCGCGAGGCGCGTCCTCCAGACTGATCACGGTCGCGTTCACCGCCTTGGCGATGTGCACCTTGTCGTGCAGGATCGCGTTCATCAGCCCGCGGTGGTACTGCATCACCGGGCACTGCCCCGTGGTGAAGGCAAGGCTCTTGGCCCAGCCGAGCCCCAGCCGAACCTTCAACGTCCCGCTCCGGGCGTCGTCGTCGATGCCGCCGGGGTCCTCCGTCACGTACAGTCCGGGGATTCCGACGGCGCCTCCCGCGCGCGTGATGCTCATCACCGAGTTGAGCACGGTGGCGGGTGCCTCCTGGGCGTCCGGGCCGTGCGCCCGCGCCTCGAAGCCGACCGCGTCGACGGCCGCGTCGACCTCGGGTTCGCCCAGCAGCTCCGCGATCTGCTCGCCCACGTCGCCGCGCGACACGTCGACCGTCTCGCAGCCGAAGCTCCTCGCCTGGGCGAGGCGTTCCTGGTTGAGGTCGCCGACGATGACGACGGCCGCGCCCAGTAGCTGCGCCGACGCCGCCGTGGCCAGACCGACCGGGCCCGCACCGGCGACGTACACCGTGGAGCCGACGCCGGCACCCGCGGTGACCGCGCCATGGAAGCCGGTCGGGAAGATGTCCGACAGCATGGTCAGATCCAGGAGCTTCTCGCGCGCCTGGTCCGGGTCCGGGAACTTCAGCAGGTTGAAGTCCGCGTACGGGATCATGACGTACTCGGCCTGACCGCCGACCCAGCCGCCCATGTCGACGTAGCCGTACGCCGCCCCCGGCCGGGCCGGGTTCACGTTCAGGCAGATGCCCGTCTTGCGTTCCTTACAGTTGCGGCATCGCCCGCAGGCGATGTTGAACGGTACGGAGACGACGTCCCCGACGTCGATGAACTCGACATCCGGGCCCCGCTCCACCACCTCTCCGGTGATCTCGTGTCCGAGGACCAACCCCTCCGGCGCGGTGGTACGCCCCCGCACCATGTGTTGGTCGCTGCCACATATGTTGGTGGCGAGGATCTTGAGGATGACCCCGTGCCGGCACTTACGGCCGATGTTCGCGGGTGCCACTCCCGGGCCGTCCTGCAGTTCGAGCGTCGGATAGTCGATGGTCCTGACCTCAACCGCACCCGGCTTGAGATACGCCACTGCCTGGTTCCCGCTACCGCTCATGCGTGATCGCCGTCCCTTCGGCCCCCGTGTCTTCGGATGCCAGCGGCTGTGCGCAGGGCAGAGTCTGCTACCGGCCGCGCGTTCCGGCCACCCTCCGCGCGTCGTCCATCTCGCGCCGCCCAAGGGTGGCCGTCATGACCATCAACTTCCAGCCTACGCCGTCGTTCGCCATGCACATCTCCGACGACGAGCCCGGCCGGACTCGTCGTTCGCCATGCACATCTCCGACGACGAGCCCGGCCGGACGGCGGCCGGCGATCGTACCGACCTCTTGACGATCGTGCCATCGGAGCGCTCTCCGTGCCCGGAGAGTGACCGGACGCCGCGATGTGTAGTCGCCGTGAAGTGCGCCGCTCCGGACTTCGGAACGCCCGTGATCGGGGTGGGCGTCCCGCCGTTACGGCCTCTCGGCACGGCGGGACGCCCGTGGTCTCGGCGTACTCCGCGACGAGGCCCGGCCGGAACGACCATCCACGGCGGCGCGTGTCAAGGCTGGCTGTGCGAAAACCCGTCGGCTCCCCGGGCCGACTCGAACTGCTCGACGAGGATGGCCACTTCGCCGCGGTGGACGTCCGGAACCGCCCGATCGCCGTCACGACCACATGAGTTCAGGGAGAGGCCCATCCTGAGCCGACCGGTCCACTCCTGGCCGCCTCGGGCCGCCACTGCGGCGTGGGTACGTCATCCGTGCGGGCCGCCCAGGGATTTGTCGCATCCGGTGGGCGGACGGGCTCCGCCCGCATCGCGTCACGGGTGTCACCCGGCCGTTGCCGCATACGGAGTCATCGGTCGTGACGCCCTGTGTGTCGGCCGCCGACGAGCCGCGACTGCGCCTACGTTCTGGGGCGTGATCTCTGCCCTTCGCGTGAAAGGCGATGTTGTGAAGCGAACCATGCGCACCTGTGCCCTTGCCGCTCTGACCGTTCTGGCCGCCGCCGGTGGCCTGTCCGCCGCCGCGTCCCCGGCACTGGCCGCGCCCGCCGACGGCGACACCCACTACGTCTTCATCGTGGGCGGCAACGACGCCCAGTACGCGCAGGACGACGTCTTCGACGCGGGCCGTGACAACACTGTCGGCTCCAACGACGGCTCCGCCACGCCCGCCACGGGCGTCGCCCTCGGCACCATGTCGGCGCTGGACCTTGCCAACAGCCTCTAGGGGCACGTACAAAACACCTTATTTCGGGTACGGCGGAGCGGCGCGGCGACTGCGGAACGGGCGTCCGTACTGGTACGGACGCCCGGGAAGCACGCACCTACCCGAACGCGGCGACGACCGCGAGGCGGCCTACTCGGACTCGGCTTTCTCCTCCTCGTCGTCCTGGCTGTCCCTCCCGCTGCCGTCGTGCCAGGGGTCGTCGGTGGCCGAGATCAGGACGTCCGCCCGCGACGCCACGTCCATGGGAGGGACCGGCGACGGATCGAGGCCGCCGGGAGCCAGCAGCGACGCCAGAGCGGCTCGGTGGGCTTCGACGCGCTGGGACAGGGTTTCACCGGCTTCAGGTGTGTCCGACACTGCGGATCAGTCCCTCCATGAGTCGTTTCCTGCTGTTGCGGCAGTACGCGGTTTCCGTGACGTCGAAGCGTCCGGTCTCGAAGTACTTGTTGGCCGGCTGACCGCCGAGGCAGTACGCGAAGTGGTCGCACGTCGACCGGCAGGCCGTCAGGCCCCGCATGGCCTCGGCCACCCAGGAGGCCCGCGGCGCGAGCCGTACCAGGTCGGTGAGGTCGGTGTCCGTCACGTTGCCCACGGTGAAAGGGCCGTGGCGCCGGGAGGAGAACCCCGCCAGGTCCGGCCCCAGCACCGTCACCTCGCCGTCCCAGCCGACCATGGGCAGGGGGTCGTGGCGGGCCAGCGTACGATGCCCGGCCGTCTCGGTGAGCGCCGCCGCGACATAGCGCAGGGCGTGCTCGAACTCCCTTATCCGCAGGCGACGGTCGGTCCTCCAACGGCGGGCGAGAGCGGACCAGAAGTCGGTGACCCGGCCGTCGTCGACCTGACCCGCCTCCTGGACTCCCTTGCGTTCCACGATGTTGACGCCGAGGGATCGGCAGCCGAGTGCCACGAACCATTCGTACAGCTCCGCCGCGCTGCCGGGATCGGGGTCCTCGACCACGGCGATCGCCCCGAAGGGAACGCGGTGGGCGCGCAGTGCGGCGACACCGCGCAGGGCGAGGTCGAAGCTCTCCCGTCCGGCGCGGGTGGTCCGGGCGCGGTTGGCCTCCCGCGGGCCGTCCAGACTGACGGTCACGCTGATCCGGTGGCGCGTGAACACCTCGCACCAGGTGTCGTCGATGAGGGTGGCGTTGGTCTGGAGGGCGTGTGTGACACGCCCTTCGTCGTCCCGGAATCGGCCGAGCAGTTCCGTCAGGCGCGTGACGCCGAGGGCGAGTGGCTCCCCACCGTGCCAGACGACGCGTACCGGATGCTCGGCCGACCACGTGGTCACCGCGCGCGCCACGGCGTCGGCCACCTCCACGGACATCATCTGGCGCGCCGACCGGTCCGGGAGATAGCAGTACGAGCAGTCGAGGTTGCACAAGGTGATGGGCTGAAGGAAGACGATCGACGCGGTGTCGGCCAGCTCAGTCATCGCTTGTCTCCGCCCCGGAGTTTTCGGCCGTCCCGCCCAGGGCCGTGATCCGTCGCGTCGCCGCCAGGGCGGCGTCCTCGGAGCCGGTCCGCCGGTACAGCCCGACCGACCTCCGCCAGGCCCGTACCGCCTCTTCGGTGTCGCCCGTCGCGAGTACGGCGGCGGCGTAAAGGTCCAGCGAGCGGGCCTGTCCATAGGCGTCGAAGAAGACGTCACGGAGCGTCTCCAGGGCCTGTGCGTGGCACGCGACGGCCTCCTGGGGACGGCCCGCCGACCGAAGAGTGCTTCCCAGATCGTTGAGGACGACGGCCTCGCGGTACTGCTCGCGCTGTTGCCTGAGCGCGTCCAGAGCTTGCGTGTGCTGTGCGATCGCCTCCGGGAATCTGCCCAGTGCGCTGAGAGCGAGGGCGACATCGTTGCGTGTGGACGCCGCACGCTCGGTCTGGCCCAGCGTCTGGAAGAAGTCCATGCACCGCACGTGCTCGTCGAGTGCGGCGTCCGGCCGTCCCAGACCACGCAGGGCGCGCCCCCGGTTGTTGGTGGAGACAGCCTCCATGATCGTGTCGCCGAGGGAGCGGGACGCCTCCCGGGCCGCGTCGAGGTGCGTGAGGGCCTTGTCGAAGTGGCCCGTCCTGAACCGCAGCACTCCCAGGCCGTTCTGGGTCATGGCGGCGGTGCGCAGGGCGCCGGACGCGCGCAGCAGCGTGTCCGCCTCGCGGAACGCTTCCAGGGCCTCGTCGAAACGGCGCTCCTCCATCAGGGCGTTGCCCAGGTTGTACCGTGCGGTGCCCTGTTCCCGTACGGTGCCGAGCTCGCGGAACAGGTCCAGGGCACGCCGGTGCGCGGCGATCGAGTCGTCGCCCCGCCGCAGATAGCGAAGTGCCATCCCGAGATTGTCGTGCGCCATGCCCTCGAGGAGCCGGTCACCGAGCAGTCGGGCGCCCTTGACGGCGTGCTGGTAGACCTCGGCGGCGTCGTCGAAGTGGCGCCGCCAGGCCAGGTAGTGGCACAGGCTCAGGGCGAAGCGCACTCCGGTCTCGGCGTGCTCCGGATCGGCGGCCCACTGGGAGGCCCCCACCAGTCCCTCGCGCTCCGTGTCCAGCCATCGCAGGGCCTCGTCCCGGTCGGTGAACTCACCCCCGCGGGGCTGCTCGGCGAGCGGCCGGAGGAAGGAGTGACTGTCCGCGACGCGCCGCTGGTACCGGCTGAGCAGCCGGGCTCGCGCCGCGTGGCCTTCCGCGAGGGCGACGGCGTCCTCACGCGACCGGAAGACACCGTAGGCGCGCACCAGGTCGTGCATGCGCCAGCGGCCACGGCTGCTGCCGGTCTCGATCAGGTGGGCCCGCACGAGGACGTCCAGGGACGGAGGGTCGGGTGGCGATCCGACGAGCGCGCGGAGTGCTTCCGGCCCGGCCTCGGGACCGGGCGCGAGGGCGATCAGACGGAACAACCGTGCCGGACGGTCGTCCAGTCGGCGGTACGACATGTCGAAGGCCGCTCGCATCGCTCGCTCACCGTCGTCCAGGTAGTCGATGCGGGTCGCCGTGCCGGCGAGTTCGTCCGCGAGCTCCTCGACCGGCTTGCCCGGGTCGTTGACGAGGAGCGCGGCGGCGATGTGGAGGGCGAGCGGAAGGTATCCGCACAGGCCGCTCAGCCGAAGGGCCTGGTGAGGGTCTCGTGCGATGCGGGTGTCGGCCGGATCCGCTGCCGCGAGCGCCGTCTCCAGCGCCTGCACGGCATGCTGGGGGGAGAGCACCCCCAGCCGCAGCAACTGCGTGCCGAGTTGTGACAGGACATCGCGGGAGGTGACCAGCACACGGTGGCACGAGTGGCCCGGCAGGAGTGGCCTCACCTGCGAAGGGTGGGAGGCGTTGTCCACGACCACCAACAGCGCGCCCTGTGTCTCGCCGACCTCCGCCAGCACCGAGCGGTACAGTCCGGCACGCGCGTCGGCACTGGTCGGCATGTGGTCCCTGGGGACACCGAGCGCCAGCAGAAGCTGTTCCAGCGCCTGCTCCGGGGCCACCGGGACGTCGTCGTAGCCGTGCAGGTCGAGGAAGACCACTCCGGCGGGGAAGAAGCCCAGGCGTTGCGCCGTGTGCGCGGCCTGGAGGGCGAGCGCGGTCTTGCCGACGCCGCCGAGCCCGGTGACCGAGGACACGAGGACCGCACCACGGGCCGGTTCGGCGGGGTCCAGAGCGGTCAGCAGCGTGCGCAGTTCACGGTCGCGTCCGACGAACGCCCGTACCGGGCCGGGGAGCGACCGCAACGCCGGCGTGCCCGGGGCGCGGTGATAGTGGTGTTCCACCTTCTTGGCCACCACGTCGCCGTGGAACCGCCCGGAGCGGAAGTCGAGCAGGTCCGCTCCTGCGGTGGTGCCGAATCCCTCTTCACCGCTCCCGGCGCCGTCCTCACCGCGGTCAGTCCCCGTTCCCATGCGTCCATGATGCGCTCAAGGACATCGTCGGCACACCGGCCGGCGAGCACGGAACCGTTTCCGGACGCGGGAGTTGACCCGGTCCGCGCGCTCACAGACCGGTGACTTTGGCGCTCGCCGACACCTCGTAGGCCAGGGTGACCGTACGGCGGCCGCCGGGCGGGAGTGTGATGTCCCAGCGGGCGATGCCTTCGGTGTCGACCGCGTCGGGTGCGGGGGAGCAGTCGTCCTTGCGCAGCCGGATCTCCACCGCCGAGACCTCGGAGACCGGGACGCGCTCCCGGAGGACCACCGTCCGTTCGTCGTTCTCCCCGGGCGCGGAGAACCGGGACAGGTGCAGCCGGACCGTGTGGGTCACCACGGTGCGCTGGGTGATGCCGACGGAGTCGCGGGACTCCTCGGCATGGCGGACCACCCGGAAGTCGTCGCAGCTGCCGAAGGCGAGTTCCACGGGGGCTGCGGGAGCGGTGAACTCCAGCGTGCCCCGGCCGCTGAACCCGCTGCCCCGGACCAGGTCCACGGGTCCGGCCAGCAGCGCGTGGCCGGACTGGTTGTCGAACCGCAGCAGTTGGGTGACCAGCGGGGACAGTTCGGGCGAGCAGGCGTACTCGCTCCTGGCGACCGTGGTGAAAGCGGAGACCGGCACCCGGTGGGCGCGCCCGTCGCCGGGCACGGAGACCGGCGCGGGGGAGTGCAGCACCCGAGCCTCGCCGCCGTCGGCGACGCCGGGCAGGCCGAGCACCGGGACCGGGCCGAGGTCCCCGATCTCCTGTTCCCGCAGTTCGACGTCGACCGTACGGCGCTCCGCGGCGGAGCGGTCCTTGAGCGTCAACCGGTCCTCTCCCAGCCGCGGCGGTTCGGTGGCCAGCGCCGACCGGGCCGTCGACAACGTCAGCCGTACGTCCGTCCAGTCCTCGCCGGTGCGCTGCCAGACCACGGCGTCGGTCTCCAGGGTCAGCGCGCCCCCGTCGAGGACGGCCCGGTAGGCGGGTCGCCACAGCGCACACGGGGTGAGGTGACCGAGACGCAGCCGGGCCGGGCCGGCCGCCGCGGCCTCCACGGTCAGCTCGACATGGGCGAGCAGTTCGACCGGCTCCTCCTCGGCGAGATCCATGGCCCGCCGCACCTCGCCGAGTTCGGTGGCGACCGCGGTCAACCGGTCCTGGACAGTGCGCAGTTCCTCGCCGTACGTGTCGCGTTCGCCGTCCAGCCGGTCCAGTTCGCGGGTCCAGCGGGGCGCCTCGGTCTCCCCGGCCCCGGCCCCTTCGCCGATGTCCCGCAGCAGGTCGGCGGCCAGCCGGGCGAGGAGGTCGAGGCGGGCGCGCAGACGATCGCGGCGCTGTTCCAGTGCGACCTGTTCCTCTTCGAGGGTGCGCAGGCGGCGACGGAGGACGGAGTCGTCGTCGGAGGGCAGCGGCCCGCGCGGAGTCCAGTTGCGCACGATCCGTACGTCGAGCACGGTCGCCGGGTGATCGGCGGTCAGCTCGGCATGAAGGGTGCGGTCGACGGCCAGCGCGCTGACCGGCCCGAGGAGCAGCCGCTGCACTCCGGCCCGGAGGTCGAGCACGGCGGTCCGCTCGATGTGGGCGCGGTCCTCCAGACAGGTGACAGCGGTGACGGGGAGAGCGATCGGCTTCGGGGCCGTGGACATGATGTGTCAGCTCCTGCGGTTGCCGTCGACCAGGGCCTTGCCGGCCGGGATGCGTATCTCGTAGCCGCCGTCGAGGGCGGCGGTGCCGCCGCCGGGCAGCTCCACCCGCCAGACGCGGCTGCCCGGAGCGTGCTGATCGGGGCCCGTGTCGTCCTCGGGTGCCGTCCAGTCCGCCCGTTCCACGATCCGGACGTCCGCCTCGGAGGTGGCCGGCACCCGCTCGCGGACCTCGACGGTGACGGGCCTCGCGAGCCCGTTGGCCAGTTCCACATGGACGCGGTGGTCGAGCACGGTGGTGCCGTTGCGCAGTCCGGTGGTCGACTCGAGCAGGTTCGCACGGCGGGTGACGCGGACGCCCTCGGCCGGTCCGAGTCCCACCCGGCGCACACCGCCGGGGGCGAGCGTGGGCAGTGCGGCGGTCAGCAGGAACTCGTCGTCGACGGTGACCTCCACCGGGCCGGCCAGCAGCGCCTGGTCGGTGGCGTTGGACATGACCAACGTCGCGTACACGGTCTGCTCCACGGCCGGTACGCAGACGTACTCGGTGCGCAGGCCGACCGGGATCTCGCCGACGGTGACGGTGTGCCAGGTGCCGTCCGACGGTACGTCGGCGCGGGCGGTGGCGTCGAAGCGGTGGTCGAAGGAACCGGCCGACTCGCGGGGCCGCACGGCGTGTCCGGGCAGCGGCAGCGCGGCGACCGCTTCACCGCGGCGACGGTACTCGGCGGCCACCGGGTCGAAGGACGGGCCGGGGAACAGGAGACCTCTGCGGTCGCTCCGCGCGTCGGGTCCGCTCAGGACGAGGGCCGCGTAGTCGAGTTCGGCGTCGCTCGGCTGCGGCGGACCGGCAACGGGTGCCGGAGGCGGCGGTGGCCCCCCGGCGGCGGGCGCCGGTGCCGATGGCGGGCCGGCGAGGGCGGGAGCGCCGGGCGGCACGGCGGCGGGTCCCGCGAAGGAGCCGCCGCGGGCGAGCGACCGGGTCGGCCGCGCGAGATCGGGCATGGGGCCGCCGACGGCCTTCGGGAAGGCGCCGACCGCGGGGGGCGCGGGGGGCGGACCGCCGTAGCCCTGCGGCATCGGCGGGGGCGGGGGCAGGGGCGGTGGAACGGGACCCGGCGCGGAGCCGCCCGCGGCAACCGCCGACCCGGCACCTGGCCCGCCGGCCACGCCCCCGCCGGTCGTCGCGGGAGGAGGGCCTGACGCGTCGTACCCGGCGAACAGGTCGGCGAGCCCCGCGGGCGGTTCGCGCCAGCCGGACGGGGTGGGGGTGGGTTGACGGCGTCCGATCCGCATCGAACGAAGCCTCGGCAGGTCGGTGCGGCGCCGCAGGTCGGCGGTGGCCAGCGCGATGCGCACGCCGGTCCAGTCCTCTCCGGTGCGCTGAGCGACCGAGGCGCGCAGCACCAGACGGCCGCTGCCGTCACCCTGCCGGTAACCGAGACGGTAGGCCGGTACCCAGACGGCGCCCGGCACCCCGTACTCGATCTCGAGCTCCGCCTCACCCGTGCCGTCGAGGGTCAGGACGGCGCAGACCGACGTCTCCACACGGGCTGAGGGTGCGTCGCTGGAGGCGCGGGTGAGCCTGTCGGTGGCGATCTCCCATTCGTGCTCGACGTGGCTCAGCGCCGCCTCGAGCTCGACGAGACGCGTGTGCAGGGTCGTCAACCGCCCGTCGACGAAGTCGGCCAGCTCCAGCCAGGCGTCGACCGGGGTACGGCGGTGCGGGTCGTCTCGCCTGCGGGCCGGAGGCACCGGGTGCAGCGCCGTGACTTCCTGGACCAGGCTCAGCTGCCGGTCCCTGCGCTGCCGTGCCGCCGCGCACGCGTCGCGCAACCGCTCGGCCTCGCGCCGCAGTTCGTCGTGCGTGCCGGTGTCGGACGGCTCGGCGTCGACCTCCACCCGGGCCTCCACGACACGTACCCCGGAAGCGCCCGTGACCCGGGCCCGCAGTGAGCCCGGGTCCAGTGAGCGCGGCAGACCCGGCACCCGCACCCGGCCGTCCGCCGGCACCCGGCCCCGGGCCAGCCGACGGCAGAGCGCACCTTGCGCGTACACCACGACCGAATCGAGGGCCGATTCCCAACTCCGCGCATTCTCACCTGTCATGAGCCCCCCCGCTGTGTCCATGCTGGGCACAGCCTACGCCCGGCGGCGCACGTCCCCTTCGAGACTAAGGCCGGTGGGGCGCCGTACCCGCGGCCCAGGCGCCCTACCCGCGTCAGGGGTTCACGGGCGGTCAGTCGAGGCTGCCCGTGCGGGCCTGCTGCCACAGGTCGACGCTGCCTTCGATGATCGCGTGCTTGTCGATGTCCGCGAGTTCCTCGTCGGTGAAGGAGAGGTTGTCGAGGGCGGCGACGTTCTGCTCCAGCTGCTCGACGCGGGACGCGCCGATGACGAGAGAGGTGACGCGTTCGTCGCGCAGTGCCCAGGCGAGCGCCATCTGGGCCAGGCTCTGGCCCCGGCGGGCGGCGATGTCGTTGAGGGCGCGGAGTCGGGGCAGGGTGTCCTCGTCGAGCCAGCTCGTGCTGAAGGACTTGTCCTGGGTGGCGCGGGACCCCTCGGGGATGCCGTCGAGGTACCGGCCGGTGAGCAGTCCCTGGGCCAGCGCGGTGAAGCCGATGACGCCGAAGCCCTCGTCGGCGGCGGCGTCGAGCAGGCCCTCGGTCTCGATCCACCGGTTGAGCATGTTGTACGACGGCTGGTGGATCAGCAGAGGCGTGCCCAGCTCGCGGAGGATCGCCGCGGCCTGCCGGGAGCGTTCGGCGTCGTAGGAGGAGATGCCGACGTAGAGCGCCTTGCCCTGACGCACCGCGGTGTCCAGCGCGGTCATGGTCTCTTCCAGCGGGGTGGAGGCGTCCAGCCGGTGGGAGTAGAAGATGTCGACGTACTCCAGGCCCATGCGCTGGAGGGACTGGTCGAGCGAGGCGAGGACGTACTTGCGCGAGCCGCCGCCCTGGCCGTAGGGGCCCGGCCACATGTCCCAGCCGGCCTTGGTGGAGATCACCATCTCGTCCCGGTAGGGCGCCAGGTCCTGCCGCATGATCTTGCCGAAGTTGATCTCGGCGGCACCGTACGGCGGCCCGTAGTTGTTGGCCAGGTCGTGGTGGGTGATCCCGAGGTCGAAGGCGCGCAGCGCGATCTGGCGCTGGGCCTCGAACGGCTTGTCGTCGCCGAAGTTGTGCCAGTAGCCCAACGACAGGACCGGCAGGTCGAGCCCGGAGCGTCCGGTGCGCCGGTACTGCATGGTGCCGTCGTAACGGTTGGCGTCCGCGACGTGGTGCATGAGGGATCTCCGTGACGCTGAGGGCGGTATGCCCTGATGAGGGGTGCTCCTTCATCCTGGCGCGCCGTCCGAGGGTAAGTCCAATAGGAGCGGCTCATGACACTGAGCGCCGCGGCTTCTTATTGAGCTGTGGAGCCTGCCCGTGCGTGGTCGGTCACGTATGGAACAGTTCCTGAACGACTTCTTCACGCGGTGGGCGATCCGCGACCGGACTTGGCTCGGTCGTCGAAGACTTTGCTGGTGATTGAAGGTTCATTGACTGTGACTTACGTCGAATTGGTATTGGTATCGGCATTTCCATTCCGGCTTCCGTGATGTGAAGGTCAACCCTATTTATCCCAGAGTGTAAGGCGGTGGAGTCGGGCACCGCCCTGTTCTTCCGCGGGGTGCTCCGCACCTTCCTGGTCTGCCTCGGCGTGGGGATGGCGGCGCGGACCAGGTCCGACGGCGCCAAGCTCGTGCTGATCTTCTGGGCTCTGCTCGCGTTCGTCGGCTCGGGCTTCGAGCACGTCGTGGCCAACATGACGTACTACTCGCTCGGCATGTTGGAGCACGTGCCGGGCGCGACAGCCGCCGGCTTCGCCCGCAACCTGCTGCGGGTGGGACTTGGCAACCTCGGCGGCGGCGGCCTGCTCGTCGGCGCGGCCCACGGCTTCATGGGCCGCGGTACGCCGAAGAAGCCCGTCGACGATCCCACCACCGTCGAAGCGCCGGAGACGGTCTCCGTCTGAGCCGTGCTGAACTCGGGGGCGCGGACAGGCCCCGGCCTCAGACACCGGCTCCCCACCAGCCGCGGGCGTCGGGCGAGCGATGTCTGCCGGCGCGCCCGCGCAAGCTACGCTCCGACACCACGCCGGGACGCCCGACGCTGCCCCGTCGGGATGCTGCCTCGTAGGGACGGCCTCGGCGTAGCCCCGGAGTTCCGGGGCGAGAGGGGCCCGCGGCGAAGAGGCGTCACCGACCCTCGGCGAGCAAGCGGCACGGCAGGGCCCGCTCCTTCGCTCCGCGCTCCCCGTCCGGCTCGACCCGGTACAGGTGGGCCCGTGGCGTGCGACTCACGGCCTCGGTCAGGAGGCCGTCCGTGAAGAGGGCGCCGACGCCGTCCTCCAGCGCCCATCCGGGGGCGAGGGCACCCGTGGCGACAGCCGCTCGGTAGGAGGAGCGGCGGCCCGGTTCGGTGTCGTAGTGCGGGCAGACCGAGCCGGACAACAGGCCCAGCCCGTCGGGCAGAAACGTCAGCGGTCCGAAGGAATCGGTATGCGACCCTTCGGCCCAACAGTTGGCGCCGGCGCTGATGCCGCACAGGAGGGTGCCGCGGTCGTAGGCCTCGCGCAGCAACCGGTCCACTCCGTGCACACGCCAGACCGCCAGCAGGTTCGCCGTGTTGCCGCCGCCTACGTACACGACATCCTGCGACAGCAGTAACGTACGCAGGGCGTCGTCGTCGAGCTCTCTGCGGAACAACGGCAGGACACCGGGCTCGCAGTCGCGCGACCGGAACGCGGCGAGGAACCGTTCGAGGTAGGCCGGGGCGTCCCCACTGGCCGTGGGGACGAAGCACACCTTGGGCCGGGGAGCGCGTGCGTGACCGAGCACCCAGTCGTCCAGCAGGCCGTCGTCGTCCGTGGAGAAGCCGCCCCCGAGCAGAGCCAGACGACGCACGGGAACGACAGCCACGGGAACGCCTCCTCGGCACACGAGCCCACGACCACGAGAGTGGACGGTGCCACGAACAATGCCGGGCCGCCGACTGCCTCCGCAATCGCAGGGCACGGACGGCCTCGGGCTGAGGTCGAGGAGAAACGCTGAGAAACGCTGAGAAACGCTGAGAAACGAAGGGAATCGAGGTGAGGGGAAGGCCCCGTGGACCGTCAGGTGCGGCTGTCCGCGCCGGACGACGACCTCGGGGGAGTGAACACTGTCAGGAGGTGCAGGGCGGTCGTGCAGGTGGTGGCCAGCAGGGCGATCGCCGGTGCCGTCCAGCGGTCCAGGTTGCGCAGGACTTCCGGTTCGAGCTCGATGGTGATGCGGACGAATCTGCTGTTGAGCGTGGTGACTTTGGCGGTGCGAGGTGCCGGTTCCGCCTGGTCGCGTTGCAGGGCCGCGCGGTAGTTGTTCTTGCGCTGGTTCATGCGGCTTCCTGACGCTTGAGGAGTTCGTTGGCGAGATCCATGTAGGCCGTTCCCTGGACACGGACCGGGCCGCCGAAGGACTGGGAGTACAAGTCCAGCCGGGCGATCTGGGTGTCGAGTACGTCGAAGCCGCGTTCCGCGAGCACTTCCCGGGCGTCGGCGTCGGGACCGGTGCGGGTGGCGTCGGGGCGGTTGGTGCGGTTGAGCAGCACGGCGGTACGCGCCGGCCGGGCACGAAGCGACTGTACGTCGGCCATCTCGGTCTGGATCGGGGCCATCCGGTCCAGTTCGATCGGCGCCGGGGTGACGGGCACGATCCATTCGTTGGCGTGGCGCATGACGCTGCGGGAGATACGGGCGTGGTCCTCCATCTGCGGTGCGTCGTGCACCACGGTCTGGCGCCCACCGAGGAAGTCGTCGATGCGGTCATGCACGTCGCCCACCGGAAGGGCGATCACGGGGAAGGGGAAGCCGCCGGCGAGTTCACTCCAGCGCAGGGCGGAACCGGCCGGGTCGCCGTCGACGAGCAGTGGGGGCAACCCCAGCTCGTACAGGGCATGAGCCAGCCAGACAGCACTGGTGGTCTTCCCGACTCCGGGCTTCAGGTTGACGAACGCACAGCTCAGCAGCACGTTCGTCAGGGTATTGAGCCAGTGCCGTCCATATCGTCCGGCGCGCGGACGGGGCGTCAGTTTCACCCGCGGGGCCGCAGCCGGCGGGGCGGGCACCGTGACGACCGGGACCCGCCACCGACTGGGACTGAGCGGCGGAGTAGCTCCCCTCCCTGCCGTGTCTATCCGTCCGCACGGACGACTCTTCGCCATCATCAGAGGAGGTGTCCGCCTCGCTTGGAGCTTCCTCATGCACCATGACGGCCTTCCCGCCCCCGATACGGGGCTCGTCCTGACCCACTTCCTGACCGTGGCCGACGTAGCTCGTTCCCGGGCCTTCTATACGGACGTTCTGGGCGGCGAGGTCGTGCTCGCCGAGAATCCCTGCATCGTCCGCCTCGCCAATGGGTGGATCATCATGAATCCCGGTGGTGGCCCCACCCCGGACAAACCCGACGTCACCCTGCGACCACCCACCGACCTGAACACCGCCACCAGCTTCCTGAACATCCGTGTCGCCGACATTCAGACGTGTTACCGCGAGTGGAGCGCCAAGGGCGCCCGGTTCCTCACCCCTCCCATCGACCGCAAGGCCGAGGTGCGGTGCTATCTGCGCGACCCGGACGGCTATCTCATCGAAGTAGGACAGGCCACCGGCATGCTCCACGGCACCTTCGCGGATCCGCCCGCGGGGACACGCTGAACGGCGTGCACCTGAGCCGCCATTGACTTTGATTGCGACTTCGACTTCGACGGGCTGTTCTCGACGTGGGCTGACGTGGGCTGACGTGGGCTGACGTGGGCTGACGTGGGCTGACGTGGCCGAGCAACGGCGACGAATACGCCGCAATCACCGTTCCTACCGGGACCGTTCCGACATGTGCCGCTGTTCCTCCCACCGTCGAGGGTCCGTTTCCAGCTCGTCCCGGTCCCAGTCGCCGCATCGTGCGGCGGCCGCGTAGGTGGACTGAAGGAACTCCATCAGGACGGAGTCAGGGTCACCGGAGGTGCGTACGGCCTCGTACGGCAGGATGAACTGGCTGTATTCCCCGCTGTAGAACGCGTCGGCCGGGGATACCGGGGACTTCGCGAAGCCGTCCGGTTCTGGATAGCCGTAGGAGTAGAACGCGCCCTCCTCGCCGCCGCCCGGCCAGAAACCACAGCTGCTCAACTCCCGTGAGTAACTCTCGACCATCACCCAGTCACCACAGCTCGGCACACCGCCGGGGTGCGGGGGAGCCGAGCGCCCGGAGAACCGTGTGCACGCCAGATCCATGGCTCCCCAGAAGAAGTGCACCGGACTGACCTTGCCGACGAAGTGCGCGCGGAACTCACCCATGACGCGGTCGGCCTGGAGCAGTTGTCGCCAGAACAGATGGGCGGCGGTGGCATCGTAGGAGGTATGCCGATGATCCTCGGCGAAGGGGATCGCTTGCTCCACTTCGTTCGGGCGCGACTGGATGACCACATCTATGCCCAGGTCGTGCAGCGCGCGCATGGTCTCGTCGTAGAACCGGGCCACCGACTTGGGCTCCATGCTCACGGAGCGGGTGGCGCCGCCACTGTCGCGGATCCGCATCTGGTGGTCGACAAAGTCGAACTCGATATCGAAAGCGCCGAACTGGTGAGGGATCGCCGAGGTCCCCAATCCGCGCGGAGTGACATAGAGCGTCGCCTGCCACCAGTGGTTGAGGAGGGGAGCGTAAGCGAGACGTACCTTGCCCACGATCTGGATCCACATGTGCAGGGTGTCCCGGGTTTCGACCCAGTCGGTCACCCGCAATGTCGGCCACGCCTGATCCTTCGATCGCTGAATTGCCATGTCCGTATCTCCCACTGCGCGTCGCGCCGTCGGGACCATGGGGAGTCCGGGGAACCGCTTTCGCGGTCCTACCGGCCTGAGGCCCGGAGGGGGAGGCCGTCAATCGTGAGGCCGCCGTCCGGTCTCCCTGCCGCAGGGCACCATCTCCATCATGCGCTCTTGCCGTTGTTCACGCGCGGCAACTCGGGTCGCGACTGGCGAAGCGTCAGGGTGCCCTTTAGCGTGGAGCTGTCGATCGGCGCCACGGGAGGCTCAGTGGATGATCTCCAGTACAAGATGATCATGGCGTTGAACGCCGCCGACATCGGCGCACCTCTTTGTGAGCAGGTGGCCGGGATCTGCGCCGAGATCGCGGATCAGCACTGCGCTCAGCTTCATGTCGACGGTCGTACGTCCGGTGACGCCGTGCCCGAGATCCCGATGCCGGTGGCGTCGAGGAGCAAGTTGTGACCGGCCCCACGGGTACGGCGACGGGTACGGAGGGGGAGCCGCGGTGACCTCGGCCATGCAACCGACTGTCGATGTGCGACGCAGTGACGATCGCTTCAAAACAGAGCTGTCGTGGCTCGACTCGAAGCACTCGTTCTCTTTTTCGCGCCACTTCGATCCCCAGAACACTCATCACGGCGTACTGCTGGTGAACAACGACGACATCGTCACCGCGGGAACCGGATTCGAGACGCATCCACACCAGGACATGGAAATCGTCACCTGGGTGCTGCAGGGGTCTTTGGTGCATCAGGACTCCACCGGACACTCCGGATTGATCTATCCCGGCCTGGCTCAACGGATGAGCGCGGGCACGGGAATCCTGCATTCGGAGAAGAACGACTCGTGGCGTCTGGAGGGCGGCAGCACCCATGCCGACCCTGTGCACTTCGTGCAGATGTGGGTGGTGCCTGACGAGGCGGGAATCACTCCCGGATACGAGCAGGTGGAGATCGACGCCGACGTGTTGGACAGCGGCCTGACCACCGTCGCCTCCGGCATGGACAAGCACTCCGACTCCTCCGCCATCCGCATCCGGAACAAGTACGCCGCACTGCACGCCGCGCGGATTCCCGCGACCGGCTCCGTCACGCTGCCCGAGGCGCCCTTCCTCCACCTGTTCGTGGCACGGGGGGACGTCACGCTGGAAGGTGAGGGGGCGCTGGCCGAAGGTGATTCGGTGCGCTTCACGGCGACCGGCGGGCAGAAGGTCTTCGCCGAACAGCCCGCGGAGATCCTCGTGTGGGAGATGCACGCCAGTGTCAGGGACTGGTAGTCGAGTCGCTGTCCGAGGCCGACCGGTCCGCTGAGTCCGGCCTCCCGGCCCCCGGCGGGCGGCCGGTCGCTCAAGGCGTCGGCCGAGCCGGGCGTTGTAGGCCGTGGGTGGCGAATCGGCCGGCGCCCGCTCGCGCCTGCCGACAGGCCGCCCGCACCATGCCGAACAATCCCCCTCGTGGCACACGAAGGGGAACGACCCATGGACACAGCGGGATTCTCGGGCCGCAGGGCGCTGCTGGCCGGCGCGGTCGCGAGCGCCACGACGGTGCTTGCGGGCTGCTCCTCGACCAGCGCCGCCACATCGGCGACCAGCGCCACGCCGGAGGCGATGACCAGCAGCACGTCGAAAGCCGGGCAGCTGACGCCCGCGGCGGCGTTCGCGAGACTGGTGGAAGGCAACAAGCGCTGGGTGAACGGAGACCTCCAGCATCCTGACCGGGACCCGAACCGGCGTGAGTTCGTGGCCCAGCAACAGGAGCCGTTCGGGTCGATCCTGTCGTGCATCGACTCCCGAGTGCCGCCTGAGCTACTTTTCGACACCGGGCTCGGGGACCTCTTCGTGATGCGCACGGGCGGGGAGGCGATCGAGCCGGTGGTCACCGGTTCTGTGGAGTACGGACCCATGACGAGTGGGACCCCGCTCATCGTCGTTCTCGGTCATCAGCGCTGCGGGGCGGTCGAGGCCGCGTACAAGTCCCTTCGTGACGACAAGCCACTGCCCGGCAGCCTGCAGGCGATCGTCAAGGCTCTGCAACCGGCCTACGAGGAGGCGGTCCGCCAAGGAGGGGACGACCCGGTGGAGACCATGGCCCGCGCCCAGGTCGAGCTGACCGCGAACGATCTGCGCACCAACCAGGATCTCGCCCCGCTCGTGAGCAAGGGCGCCCTCGCCGTGGTCGGTGCCTACTACTCACTCGACACCGGCAAGGTGGAGGTCCTGACCGGCGCCCCTTCCTGACCGAGCGGAGATCGCACTCCGGCTGAAAGCCCCACGGCGGACGGGTCACCGGTTCGCCGACGGCGTCGAGCGGTGGCCAGGGCGTCAGCGACGGGTGGCGAACGCGCTCTCCGTACACGGGGGATGAAGTCGGGCAAAGCCGGAAAAAGGATCTAAGGGTTGATATCTTCTCCGTGGTCCATCAGGAACGGGAGCAAACTGTGAGTGTTCGTGTTGCGGTGATCTACTACAGCGCCACCGGAAACGTCCACCAGCTCGCCCAATCGGTGGCGAACGGTGCCGCGAGCACTGGAGCGGAGGTGCGGCTACGGCGCGTTCACGAACTCGCGCCCGACACCGCGATCAACGGGAATCCCGCCTGGCGTACGCACGTCGACGCGACCAAGGACTCCGTACAGGAGGCGACCTTGGCCGACCTCGAATGGGCGACCGCCTACGCCTTCGGCACGCCGACCCGCTTCGGCAACGCATCGGCCCAGTTGAAGGAGTTCATCGACAGGACCGGCGGTCTGTGGCAGGCCGGAGTGTTCCACAACAAGCCGGCCACGAGCTTCACCTCGGCCATGAACCGCCATGGTGGGCAGGAGTCGACGGTGCTGTCCCTGAACAACGTCTTCTATCACTGGGGCTGCATCATCGTGCCGCCCGGGTACACGGATCCGCTGCTCTACGCGGCGGGCGGTAACCCTTACGGAACCAGTTGGCCGAGCGGTGGCGGGGAGGGTCCCGATCAGGCGACGCTCGCCGCGGCCGACTACCAGGGAAGGCACCTGGCGGACATCGCGGAGCGACTTCGCGGCTGAGCCGAGAACTCCCGCGGCGGGCGACAGGCGGCAGGGGTGTATCCGAGCGCGCGGTGGCGGCCGCCGTGACGCTGACCCGACGCATCACGGAGTCAAGGGGGCACGGTCGGGATCCGTCGGCGCCGGGCGCACGCTCGATGCCGCAGCCCCAGGTCAACGGCCTCTGGGCGCTCCGCGTCCGACGGTGAACGTGACTTGAATGGATTCGTCTGGGGTGGCATCTGATGGTCATCTGTGCCACTCGGAATGGAAACGTGTGGTCCGCCCTGCGGGTGTGCGGTGTTTGTGCATGTCGGTGACCCACCGGCGTGCATGTCCGTAGGAAAGCACGTAATGACACTTCAGACGAACAAAACGAAGAGAACCATGGGGGTCGGCTTCCGCCGTACCGCCGTGGCGACCGCGGTGGCGATGGCGCTCGCCGGTGCCGTGACCGGAGCGGGAACCGCGTTCGGTTCCGCCGAGGACACGTCCGCAGACAGCCAGACGGCGGGCCGGAACTGGCTCCCGGACACACCGGAGAACTGGCCGACGGTGGTGGACTACACCCGTACGCCGGCCGAGACCGTCACCCGCGGTCTGCAGCACTACAGCGAGACGTACGACACCGTCGGCGGCCGCCAGCACATCCAGGTGCTCGCGGCCGACCTCGGTGACTCGAACCTCCGGGTCGGCATGGTCCAGGCCGGTGACACCATCACCAACCCGGCTGACGAGACCCCGTCGTCCATGGCGCACCGCACGCACGCGGTGGCCGGCGTCAACGGCGACTACTTCGAGATCCACGCCAGCGGACGCCCGCTCGGCGGCATCATGACCAACGGGCGACTGCTGAAGAGCCCCAAGCCGGGCTTCGCCTCCCAGTTGGGCATCAAGCCCGACGGCACCATGGTGATGGGCCCGGAGACCTTCTCCGGCACGATCACCGCCGGTTCCGCGACCCGCGCGCTCTCCTCGGTGAACACCGTGAACGACGTGGCGTCCGGCGGGATCACCGAGGTCACCCCCGACCTCGGCGAGACCCCGGGTCTGTCCAAGCCGTCCACCCTGGTGCTCGGCCACGTCGCCGACGGCGGCTTCGTCGTCGACAGCGTGCAGACCGGCGTCACCACCGTGCCGCGGCTCTCCGACGACCAGCGCGGTCTGCTCGGTGCCGGTGACGGCGGGCAGTGGCTGTCCGACAACCTGCACACCGGCGACACGGTGGGCATCGCGACCCACCTTGCCCCCGACAACGATGTCACCCAGCTGATCAGCGGCGTCGACACGCTGGTGAAGGACGGCAAGGTCTACAAGGACCCGACCGGCACCCCGCCGGGCGGAGCCAACCCGGAGACCGCCGTCGGCGTCACCAAGGACGGCAAGCACGCCGTCGTCGTCGCCGTCGACGGCCACGGCGGAGCCTCCACCGCCTTCGGCGTGACCCGCGACGAGGTCGCCGGCTACATGGTCGCCCACGGCGCCTACAGCGCGATGCTGTTCGACGGTGGCGGTTCCACCGGCATGGTCAGCCGCGCACCCGGCGCCGACCAGGCCGAGGTCGTCAACACGCCTTCCGACCTGCCCGGCAACACCGAGCGTCCGGTCGCCAACGGCATCTTCTTCTACTCCACCGCCAAGGAGTCCGGACCGGCCGTCAAGGTCGTGGTGAACGGCGGCAAGACGGTCACCACCGTCGCCGGCGGCTCCATCCCGCTCCCTGTGCACTCCCTCGACCGGTTCGCCAATCCGTCGGCCGGCCAGGTCCGCGTCGAGGTCGTGCCCTCGTCCCTGGCCTCGTACGAGGACGGCAAGCTCACCCCGCACCGCGCGGGTGAGGGCCGGATCGTCGCCTTCAACGGCAAGGCCTGGACGTCCGAGAAGCTCGAGGTCGTCAGCAAGCTCGAGACCCTCACGGTCTCGCCCGACAAGGCCGACCTCGACAACGGCGCCACCCAGCAGCTCACTCTGACCGGCACCGTCAAGGGCGGCGGCGAGGTGCAGATCCCCGCCGAGGCCGCCAAGTGGAAGGTCACCCCGGACAAGCTGGGCGACGTCGACTCGCACGGCCTGTTCACCGCGAGCACCGACAACGGCGGTCTCGCCGAGGCGAGCGCGCAGGTCGCCGGAGCCACCGGCACCACCTCGATCGCCGTGGGCAGCGTCAGCAAGGTCATCGACCCGGTGACCAGCCTCGACAACTGGCGGCTGAGCAACAACACCACCGGCAAGCCCGCCGCCCTGGTCGCCGACCCGGGCGTCGTCCCGCCGGGCTCCACCGAGTCCGGCTCGCTGCGGCTCGACTACTCGATGCCGGCCGCGTCCGGCGTCAAGCAGCTGGTGCTCTCGCCCCGGGTCACCCTGAAGACCGACACCAACAACGGCCAGGTCCCCACCGCCATCGGCGTGTGGATCAAGGGTGACGGCAACGGCATCGAGCTCGCCGAGAAGTACATCGGCGTCAACGGCTCGTCCACCACGCTCTACCCGACGTACGTCACCTGGAAGGACTGGCACCTGGCGGTCGCGCAGCTGCCGGCGGGTATGCAGTTCCCGCTGACCATCAGCTTCATCGACTTCCTGGCGATCAGCCCGAGCACCGCCTACAGCGGCTCGCTCAACGTCGCGGGCCTGCAGGCGCTGTACTCGCCGCGACCGGTCACGGCGCCCGAGTACCACGCGATCCCGCAGAACCCGAAGTGGCTCTCTTACGAGGAGGACTCCGCCGACTTCGACAAGCGCGGCACGACCCTGCTCGCCGGCGACGACGCGCACCTGCTCGCGAACGACCCGGGCTCGGTCAGCAGCAACGTGATGGACTCCATCGCCAAGCGCCTGCCCACCCTGAGCCCGCAGGCCCGGCCGGACGCCGCCCAGTTCCTCGGCGACATGCCCGACGACGGCAAGCTGGTGGACCTGCAGTTCGCCAAGTCCAAGATGGACGCCCTCGGCATCCCCGCGCGCGACATCGTCGGCAACCACGAGATCACCCAGGGCGCCGACTCCGAGAACGGCAACTTCAGCGACACCTTCGGCGACACGCACTACACCTACACCCAGGGTGCGGCGCGGATGATCGTCACCGACAACTCGCACGGCAGCCTGCAGTCCTCGGACCCGTTCCAGAACCCCGCGGGCGTGCAGTACCCGTGGCTGGTCCAGCAGCTGACGGACACCACGGCCAAGGACGTGCTGGTCATCACCCACATGCCGGCCTACGACCCGCACCCGGCCGCGAACAGCCAGTTCACGGACCGCTGGGAGGCGCGGATGTACCTGCGGCTGGTGCAGCGCTTCCAGGAGACGCACCCGAAGCAGCACGTGATCATGATGTACGGTCACGCCCGCGGTTTCGCCGAGCAGATCCTCAACCCCGAGGGCGAGCAGGTGACCACCGCCGAGGGCGGCATCCCGCAGTTCACCTTCGCGGACCTCGGCATGCCCGCCTACGCCCCGGCCGAACAGGGTGGCATCTACCACTTCGGTCTGATCCGGATCGGCAACGACGGTGACCTGCAGTACAGCGTCGAGCCCGCTCTCGCCTCGATCAAGGTCACGGGCCCCAAGGACCCGATCGCTCGCGGCGACCGCGTCACCCTGACCGCGACCGGCGACCAGATCGCCGGCGACAACATCGCACCGCTCACCATCCCGATCGCGGCGCCGGCCTCCCACGTCTGGAGTTCCAGCAACCCGAAGGTCGCCTCGGTGGACCCCTCCACCGGCGCCCTGACCGCCCACCGCTCCGGAACCGTCACCATCTCGGTGACCTCCGGCGGCATCACGGGCGACGCCCAGGTCATCGTTCAGTGACCTGACCCGGTAAGGCGGGGTGTCCGGGACGACCGGGCACCCCGTCGGCGTTTCGAGGGACGACCGGTTCGGCGGCCTTCCTCAAGGGGCCGCCGGCCGAGCTGGACCGCATCGGCGCGTACGGAGTTCACGGCTACGGTCCGTCGGAGGGGTGAGCGGAATCGGTGTGCTCCGACGCCGCCGCTTCCTTGCTGAGTTCGGCGGTGAACTGGGCGCCGGTGAGCAGAGCCAGGTTGGACAGCCACAGCCAGATCAGGAAGACCACGACGCCCGCGAGGGACCCGTAGAGCCTGCTGTAGGTGCTCAGGGCGGAGGCGTAGACGGCGAAACCCGCGGAGACGGCGAGCCACAGGCTGGCCGCCAGGGCGCCGCCCGGCAGACTGCGCCTGCGCGCCGGTACCGGTCCGGTGTGGAAGACGACGACGACCAACAGCCCCACCAGGCAGAGCAGAAGGGGCCAGCGCAGCACCCCCCACGCCCAGGCGGCCACCACGTCGAGCCCGATCAGGCGGCCTACGGCCTCGGCGACCGGACCGGTCAGCAGCAGCAACAGGGCGCTGAAGAGGAGCAGCCCCAGCAGCGCGAGAGCGGTGAGCACGATGCGGTGGGCCTTGCGCCAAGGGGAGCGGCGGTCGGTCACGTGGTGCATCCGGTTCAGGGCGCGGCGGAAGACGGCGAGGTAACTGCACGCGGACCACAGCGCGCTCACGGTGCAGGCGCAGAGCAGCGTCCAGGCGGCCGAGTCGTCGTGCAGCGTGCGGGTCAGCACGTTGTGCAGCTCGATCCCCGATTGTCCGGGGGCGTAGGTGGTCACCTGGGTGATGAATTCCGCGGCCGTTTCCGGGCTGATCAGGCTGAAGGCGATGACGATGACCAGCAGGGAGGGCAGCACGGCCAGGATGGAGTAGTAGGTGAGGGCGGCCGCGTAGTCGGAAATGTCGTCGCGCCACATGGACACCGGTGTGCGGCGCAGAACGGGCCACCAGTGGGGGGACGGCCGGATACGGCCGCGGGTCGGCGCGAGCGCGGCCAGGGCAGGCGGACGGCGGTCGGCCGAGGCGGACTGGGACTCAGCGGACATGCGACCTACCGCGCGGGCTCGTACCGATCTGGACATGGGTGTGCATGGTACGGGGGCTTGTGGCGGACTCGGCCTGCGCGGCGAGCGCGGTGTGTGCGGGAGGGGTGACCTGCGCGAAGCGGAACCGTCCGGGTGCCGATCCGACTGAGTCGACCACGGTTCGCTCCTTTCGGTGGACCCGCGCGGTGCCGGTCCAACCCTTCGGCGTCGGAGTTCCGACTGGAAGGCGAGGAGCCTCGCCGCCGCGGGGATAGGGGTGACGAGGCTCCCTCGTGCGTGTGCCCCGGCTGATGCGGCTCAGTCCCTCTCCGCCGGTTGTGCGTACGACTCATAGATCGATCATGCGCACCACGAAGAAGGCGGCGATGAGTGCGCAGCCGATCACGATGAGGGACAGCCAGACGTACGGGTGTTCCCAAACGCCGCCGTCCGGTCGCTCGACGTGGGCTTCGGCGGTCGATCCTTCGGCGGGGGGTGTCTCACCGGGAGGGTGCAGTGGTTCCGTCATCGTTCCACCTCTCATGCTGGGTCGATTTCTGGACGCCCGCGCCCGACGTCGTCCGGGCGGCGCGCTCCAGGCAGGGGACGCGCATCCCGGACGACGACGTCGTGCGGTGGGAGCCGGGCGATGCCGTAGATCCGTAGGAATCTACTCATACTGCTCTATTCGGTTCTGGCGTCGTGATCGGATGCAGCTGGACGACGATGTGGCCGTCCCGGCGCCGCCCTGATCGCGGAGGTGCGGCCGAACGGCTCGTGTGTCCCGGGTCGAGGAGAAGCGGACGGCGGGGCTGGCGCAGGCGCCCTCCCGGGGCGACACGGCCCGCAGTCCTAGGTCCGATGCCTGATCGATACGACGGCTTACTGCTGTTAGCGTGCAGCTGCACATCATTCGCAATTATGTCGGAGGACGTTGGACATGCCGGTGTACACGCTCCCGGAGCTTCCGTACGACTACGCGGCGCTCGCCCCGGTCATCAGCCCCGAGATCATCGAGCTGCATCACGACAAGCACCACGCGGCCTACGTGAAGGGCGCGAACGACACGCTGGAGCAACTCGCGGATGCGCGGGACAAGGAGTCGTGGGGCTCGATCAACGGGCTGGAGAAGAACCTGGCCTTCCACCTCTCCGGGCACATCCTGCACAGCATCTACTGGCACAACATGACCGGCGACGGTGGCGGCGAGCCACTGGCGGCGGACGGGGTGGGTGAGCTGGCGGACGCCATCGCCGAGTCGTTCGGCTCCTACGCGGGTTTCAAGGCGCAGCTCACCAAGGCCGCCGCGACCACCCAGGGCTCGGGCTGGGGTGTGCTCGCCTACGAGCCGCTCAGCGGGCGTCTGATCGTCGAGCAGGTCTACGACCATCAGGGCAACGTCTGCCAGGGCTCCACCCCGATCCTGGTCTTCGACGCCTGGGAGCACGCCTTCTACCTCCAGTACAAGAACCAGAAGGTCGACTTCATCGACGCCATGTGGGCCGTCGTCAACTGGCAGGACGTGGCGAGGCGTTACGCAGCCGCCAAGGAGCGCGGCGACAGCCTGCTCCTCGCGCCGTGACACCGTAGCCACGAGCGCTCGGACGCCCTGCCCGTGAGCGTCTTCTCACCCGTCACCGGCAGGCGGCACAACGTGGGGCTCCTCCAGGCGAATTGCCGGGGGAGCTCCTTCGCCGCTGTGGCTGACGCTCGGCCGTGGGGCAGGCAGGGGCTCGCGCCGTCGGCCCGCGAGCGGTCGGCGCGCCGGACCAATCCGCAGGGGCGAACAGCTTCGGACCATGAGTGAGCGGGCCGCAACGGCCGGACTTCACTTCGGAGGCTGCATCGCGTGATCAACGTGGTTCTGACCGGACTGCTCGGCGGGCTGATCACCGCCGTGTCCCCATGCGTCCTCCCCGTGTTGCCCGTCGTGTTCCTGGCGGGAGGTCCTGGCACCGACACCCCACCGGAGCGGGCGGGCAGAGCTTCTTCGGCCGCGTCCGCCGAAGGCCGGGAGTCGGGCGCTCCGGCCCCCGCCGAGGGCCGGGAGGGACCCTGTGTCCCAGCCGCCGCCGAGGGCGGGGGCATCCGCGTCGGGACGCGGCCCGCACCGCCGGCCCGACGGCGCGATCGCAGGCCCTGCGCCGTGGTCGCGGGGCTGGTGCTCAGCTTCAGCTTCTTCACCCTGCTCGGCGTGACGACCATCTCGGCGCTGGGTCTGCCGAAGGACATCCCGCGCTACGTGGGGCTCGTCCTCCTGGTGCTCATCGGGCTCGGCCTGGTCTTCCCCGCCGTGGAGCGTGTGCTGGAAAAGCCGTTCGCGCGCATCCCGCAGCGGCAGGTCGACAAGGACGGGAGCGCCTTCGTCCTGGGGCTGGGCCTCGGACTGCTGTACGCGCCGTGTGCCGGTCCCGTGCCGGCGGCGATCACGGTGGCGGGTACCCGTGGTGAACTCGGCGTCGACGTCGGCGCGTTGACCGTCTCCTTCGCGATCGGCACGGCACTTCCCCTGCTGGTCTTCGCGCTGGCGGGTCGCAGGGTGGCCGAACGGGTCGGCGCCTTCCGCAAGCCGTCGACGGCAAGGCGGCGATCTGCCGCTTCCCGGCCACGATTCTCCTCAACAGGCTTTCCCTGGCGGGCACCTGGACCGCCGGCTACGAGCACTTCACCGCGGGCGCCGGCGCCCGCCTCGCGTTCACGTACCGGGCCAAGAACGTCAATCTGGTCCTCGCCGGCAAGGGCTCGGTCACCGTGCTGGTCGACGGCAAGGGCGCCAGGACCCCGCACATCGACGGGACACCCACCATGCACCGTCTCGTAGACGACGAGGCCGCGCGTCAGGCCCGGCCGGAGAGCCGCGTCACTCCCGGAATCCAGGCATTCGCGTTCACGTTCGGACAGGTCCGTCAGCTACCGCCCCCGTCAGCTACCGTCTGTCAGTTCTCGCCCGAGACCCAGCCTCCTTCTTGTCCCGCTCGTGTCCCGCTCATGTCCTCGGTGACGGCGCGTCGGCGGTGGGTGCCCATGCCAGTGGTGATGTCTGACATCGTCATGCACAGCAGTGCCGGGGCGCGGCCGAGCCGTCGCCTGAGCAACGACGGCTCCCCAGGGGGCCGTCGGTGTGAGGGACTGCGCGCGTCGGAAGAGAACGAGGGATGACATGCCCGGATACCCGGTTGCCGGCTCGGAGCCGAGAGCCGCCCTCGTGGTGCGGCACCGCCCGGAGACGGTGCGTGCCGCGGTGTTCACGCTGCACGGGGGACGTCCGGACGGCCGGCAGGTCTCCCGGCCCTGGCACCTCGAGGCGCTGCGGATGCGTCCGGTGCTGCGCGCCGCGGCGGAGGGGCTTCCCCTGCACCATGTGCTGCTGGGGCAGGTGCGCTACCGCTACCGCGGCTGGAACGGCGGCGACCCGGTCGAAGACGCCTTCGCGGCACTGTCGTCCCTCGGCGTGCTGAGCGGGGACGTCCCCGTCGTCCTGGTGGGGCATTCGATGGGCGCACGCACCGCGCTGCGGGCGGCGGCCCATCCCGCGGTCCGTGGCGTACTCGCGCTCGCTCCCTGGGTGCCGCCCGGTGAACCGGTGAACCATCTGCGGGGCAAAAGCGTCGTCGTCCTCCACGGCGACCGGGACCGGGTCACCCGGGCTGCCGATTCGGCCGACTTCGTGTTCCGCGCACGTGACGCGGGCGCCCGGTCCGGCATCGTCCTCATCGGCCACGGCGATCACGCGATGCTGCGCCGCTCGCGCACCTGGCACCGGTTGACCGCCCAGGTCGTGGGGGATCTGATGCGTTCCGACGCCAGGTGCGGGGGTATCGCCGCGACGAGCTTCGCGGCCACCGTTCCCCTCGTCCTCGCCCAGTGGAACCGACGCGGCGCCGCCCCGGCGGCACCACGGTGAGGGGCCTGGCCGCCGGACGGTCCGCCGGGCAGTCCGCCGGCCGGACAGCTCGGCGGACTCAGGTCGACGCCCGGGCCACGAAATCGGCTGACACATACGCCGTGCGCGGGTCGCTCCGCCCGTCGATCTGCTCGAGCAGGAGAAGGGCCGCGATCCGTCCGACTTCGTGTGCCGGGTAGCGGATCGTGGTCAGGCGGGGCCGGACGAGCGTCGCGAAGTCGATGTCGTCGTGCCCCACCAGGGCCACATCGCCCGGGATGTCGAGGCCCAGTCGGTCGGCCATGTCCATCGCGCCGACCGCCGTGACGTCGTTCACGCACAGCACCGCCTCCGGCGGACGCCGGGAGCGCATGAGGTGCCGGAATCCCTGTGCCCCCGCCGCGCGCGTGTGCTCACCGTGGACGATGTGCTCCTGCGAGACCCGGAGTCCCGCGGCGGCGGCATGAGTTCTGATGCGGTCCAGCCGGGGATCCCCGCCGGTGGCGTCACGAGGCCCGGCGACGACACCGATGCGGCGGCGTCCGGAGTCGGCCACGTGCCGTATCGCTTCCCGGACGGCGTCTTCCGCGTCGGGAGTCACGAGGTCGACCTCCCCGAACGCGATGTCCGCACTGACGACAACAGGAACCGCCGCACTGCGGAGCGCCTCGAAGGCCTGGGTGGAAAGCCGGAACGGCGTCATGATCACGCCGGCGAAACGCTGTTGCATCGCCTCTCGCAGGAGCGCCTGTTCCTCGGCGAGTTGAGCCCCCGTGTTGCACACGACGACGTGATACTCCCGCCCCCGCAGCTCGTCCTGTAAGGAACGCGCGAGCAGTGCGTAGAAGGGGTTGGAGATGTCGGGGACGATCAGAGCGACCATCATGGACCTGCCGGTACGCAGGCTGCGGGCGACCGGGTTGAGACTGAACCCGAGCCGGTCGATGGCCGATTGAACCGATCTGCGGGTCTCCTCCGTCACGGGACGCTTCCCGCTCAGCACGTACGAAACCGTCGCCGATGACACTCCCGCAGCCCGCGCGACATCGTGCATGGTCACTCGCTGCTGCATGGTGGCACGCTCCTTCATCGACCACGACTCTACGGGCGCCCACTCCGACGAGAGGAACAACTTCGCTCACCGGTTGAGTCAAAGGCGTCACAAAGCGACCACGGCTGCCTACACTCGGTGGCTATGGCTGACCTCGTAATCGATTACCTTCATCCTGGACCGTTCACCACCATCGACCCAGGTCAGTTCTGGCTCCTCCAGGGCATGACCGATGATCCGTTGGCGATATGTGCCGCCGCGCAGGCCCTGGTCGTCCTGCCGGGTGAAGCGTCGGCACTCGGTGTTCCCGGGCGCAGGTCGGAGGAACAGAGCATCCGGCCTGTCCGCGATCTCATGGCGATCCTGGCCAAGCGCCTGCCCGAACCCCTTCACCACCCGCGGTCGCCCGCCGCGAGAGTGGTCGGAACGAGCCGTCACTCGGCCACTCTCGCCTGTGCGCTGTTGCAGTCCAAGGGCTATGCCGCCCGGGCCAGATGCGGCTTCAGCACCCGACTCGGCCAGGGAGTGCTCGAAGACCAATGGACCACGGAGTTCTGGAGTTCCGGTGAGCAACGCTGGATCCGCGTGAACCCTGGCCGGCCGCACCACGGCCGCACGGCCGAAGTCCTTTCGGCACAGTCGTTCCTGACGGGTGGTGAGGTGTGGCAACGCTTCCGGAGCGGACACCTCGACACGCCGGCGTTCGGAGCCGACGGGGACGACTTCACACGCAACTCCGCCAGGATCGGAGCGAGTACGGTCCGTGATCTGGCGGCGCTCTGCCAGCTGGAGATGCTTCCCGGGGACACCTGGGGCCGTATGGCGGAAGCCCGCCAAGGCCGCATGTCCGTCGCCTACGACAACCTGATCGACGTCGTCGCCGCCGTGTGCGCCCGAGGAGAGGCAGCGGACTTGGCTCGCCTCTTTCGCGCCCCGGACCTCGCTGTTCCCCCGCATCTGATCGGCTGATCCAGCAGACCGCCAGTGAGTGTCCGGAACTGCTGGAGCCCATCGAACGACCCAGCCGTGACCCGCACACCGACGCCGTCCGCGGGGCCGACGGCGGGGTGGCCCTCTCTTTGCCGACATCGAATGCCGGGCCGCGCCGTGGACATCTTCGTACCGCCTCCGCGGACCGCGAGTTGTGGCCGGTACCGGTCCAGCGTCGAGGGCAGAACCTGACGGGCCCAGTCCGAGGTGTCCGCCGCTCCCGCCCCCAGACGCGAGACACGCTATCCCAGGCGGCAGTCGGTGAGCAGCGTCGCGGGATCCGCCTCCGCCGGGCGCTCGACGGTGTGGTCCGCCGGAGGGCGGCCCTTGCCGCTCAGCCACCGTTCCAATGCGGTGAAGGCCGAGCGATGGCAGGGGACCATCGGTCGGAGTTTGCCGGGGAAGACGTCGACGAGGGAGTCCGTGTGCGTACCGTCCGCGATGCGGTAGTAGCGCAGCAGGGCGCCCCGTCCGGCTCCGTGCACCATACGGGCGTAGACGTCGGAGTCCTGGCTGATGGGCAGCAGCACGTCGAGAGTGCCTTGCAGCGTGACGAGCGGCTTGCCGATACGCCCGGTCAGGGCGATGCGGTCGACGGCACGGTGGACCGAGGGCGGCCGGGTGGCGTAGTCGTAGTCGGCGTCGCAGCCCGGGGTGCCCGGGGCGCAGAACGGGGCGCCCGCCTCGGTCGCACCGTCGAAGCCGGGGTCGACTTCCTCGCGGTAGATGCGTTGCG
The DNA here is from genome assembly GCF_042735715.1 of Streptomyces sp. NPDC059582. NCBI lineage: Bacteria > Bacillati > Actinomycetota > Actinomycetes > Kitasatosporales > Streptomycetaceae > Streptomyces > Streptomyces sp. NPDC059582. The sequence goes on along the minus strand of NZ_JBHWCC010000022.1, from coordinate 41,282 downwards.
TCAGATCCCAGTAGACCTGGTGGTGGTACGGCCACAGGAACTCGGAGCCCACCGGGTAACCGGCCTTGTGCATGGCCTCCAGGGCCTCTGCGGCGCCGGGGCCGTCGGCGGCGTACACGGGATAGTCGCGCAGCGCGGGTGGAAGGAAAGTGAGCAGGCCGGGGCCGTCGGAGCGCCACAGGGTGCCTTCCCAGTCCACTCCGCCGTCGTACAGCTCGGGGTGGTTCTCCAACTGCCATCGCACCAGGTAGCCGCCGTTGGACAGGCCCGTGGCGATGGTGCGGGCGGGCGGCCGGTGGTACCGCTGCGTGACGACGGCGCGGGCGGCCCGAGTGAGCTGGGTCAGGCGCGTGTTCCACTCGGCGATGGCATCACCGGGCCTGCGCCCGTCGCGGTAGAAGGTGAGCCCGGTATTGCCCTTGTCGGTGGCGGCGAAGGCGTAGCCGCGCGAGAGCACCCAGTCGGAGATCGCACGGTCGTTGGCGTACTGCTCGCGGTTGCCCGGCGTCCCGGAGACCACCAGACCGCCGTTCCAGTGGTCGGGCAGCCGGATGACGAACTGGGCGTCGTGGTTCCAGCCGTGGTTGGTGTCGGTGGTCGACGAGTCGGGGAAGTAGCCGTCGATCTGGATGCCCGGCACACCGCTCGGTGTGGCCAGGTCCAGGGGGGTGAGACCCGCGAAGTCGGCCGGGTCGGTGTGGCCGGAGGCCACCGTGCCGGCTGTGGTCAGCTCGTCCAGGCAGTCGGCCTGCTGGTGGGCCGCGCCCGGTACGCGCACCAGGGCGCGGCCGGCGCAGTGACCGCCGTCCGGTGTTCCTTGCGCGCCCGCGGCCGGTGAGGCCGCGGGGAGCAGCGAACAGACGGCCGCGAGCGACAGTGCTCCGAGGGCGGCGCGCCGCCTGAGCCGTCTGCGCGGTGGGGTGGTGACCGTGCGCGGTGGGAGCATCCGATGCCTCCGAGTCGAGTTCTGGGTCGAGTTCTGGGTCGAGTTCTGGGTCGAGTTCTGGGTCGGGTTCCGGGTCGAAATTCCGGGTCGGGTTCCGAGGCGGGTTTCAAGTCGGGTTTCAAGTCGAGCGGTGGACAGGCCGGAGGCTAGAGGCACGGTGACCGCGGGGAACATGTGTGGGCCCACCATGGCTGCGGCCCGGACAGAAGGGTCGGACACCATGGCGGGCCGTTGCACCTCACCGATTGCGACGGGTGCGGGTGTGCGATCAGGGGCAGCCGCTGTCGGCGATGGTGTAGTAGCCGGTGGGCGACTCTTTCAGGGTGTGGGTGACGAAGGTGTTGTACAGGCCCATGTTCTGGTTGGAGCCCTTGGCGTAGGTGTAGCCGCCACTGGTGGCGGCTCGTCCTGCCTGCACGTGGGCGTAGTTGCTGCCGGTGTGACAGGCGGCCACGCTGCCGCTGGTGGTGGCCGTGACCGTCCCGGAGCGGGATCCCGCCGTGCCACCGGCGTCCCGGGCGGCGACCGTGTAGGAGTGCGAGGTACCCGCGCCGAGGCCGGTGTCCGTGTACGACGTGCCGCTCGGCGTCGCGACGGGGTTGCCGTCGCGGTGGACGACGTAGTCCGCCGCACCGGTCACCGCGTTCCAGCTCAAGCCGATGCTGGTGTCCGTGACAGCGGTCGCTCTCAGCCCGGTGGGCGCGGGCAGCGAACCCGGGCCGGAGCCGTCGAGACCGAAGAACCGGGCGATCCAGTGGCTGGAGCAGATCGAGTCCAGGAAGTACGGAGCTCCGGTGGCGCCGCACTGTTCGCTGCCGGTGCCGGGATCGACCGGGGTGCCGTGGTTGATGCCGGGGACGCGGTCGACCTCGACGGCCACCGCGCCGTCGGAGGCCACGTACTCGTCGTGCTGGGTCGCGTCGGGCCCGATGGCGGAGGTACGGGTGGGGGTCTGGGACAGCCCGTGCAGTGCCGTCCACTGGTCGCGAAGCTCGGTGGCGTTGCGCGGCACGACCGTGGTGTCCTGGTCGCCGTACCAGATGGCGGTGCGCGGCCACGGCCCGGTGTACGAGGGGTTAGCGTCGCGTACCCGTTGGGCCCACTGGCTCGGGCTGAGGTCCACCCCGGGGCTCATGCACGTGTAGGGGCTGTTGTCCTTCGTGCAGTTGTAGGGCAGGCCGGCGACGACCGCGCCGGCGGAGAAGACATCGGGATAGGTGGCGAGCATGACGGCGGTCATGGCACCGCCCGCGGACAGGCCGGTGACGAAAAGACGTTGAGGATCCGCCCCGTACGCGGAGACGGCGTAGTCGGCCATCTGCCGGATCGAGAGCGTCTCGCCCTGGCCGCGCTGGTTGTCGGTGCTCTGGAACCAGTTGAAGCATTTGTTGAGGTTGTTCGAGGAGGTGGTCTCCGCGAGCACCAGCACGAACTTGTCACGGTCGGCGACCTGGACCAGTCCGGAGTTGTCCGCGTAGACCTGAGCGCTCTGTGTGCACCCGTGCAGCGCGACGATCACGGGCGGGTTCGCCGGCAGCGACGCCGGCCGGTACACGTACATGTTCAACGCGCCCGGATTCGACCCGAAGCCGGTCACACGCGTGAGCGTGACCGCGGCGTCCGCGGTGTCCACCGGACCGGCGAGAGCGGCACCGAGTACGAGCGCGACGACGGCGAGGAGGCGAGGCACGAGGCGGCCCCACCGGTGCGACGGCCGTTTCCGAGAGTGCGGGGGGTGCATGGGCGGCTCCTTAACCGGATGGCTGCCCGGTGCTCCTGAGGTCGCCGGCGCGTCGCTGCACGCCGGCTACACCGGGCGTGGCGGAACCGTAGGGTCTGGTGCGCGGCGGTGACATGGCGCAGGGAACCACAGTCGGGTGCGCACCAGTTGGCCTCACGCGGATTGTGTGGCCGTCGTCCCCTCTGCTACGAGCTGTTCCGGCCGTCCTCACGTAATCGCCCAGGTGTTGCCCAGCCACCCGATAGTCCTGCCGCCGCCCACGAACGGGGCGTCCAGCCACTCTCCGGGGTCGCCCTGTTCGTCCGCGGCCGTCCGGGCCCGCACCTACGGGGTCATGAGCTGCCGCTCGAAGGAGAGGAACGCGGATCCGGCTCGGACGGCTCACCGTTCTCGCGCATCTCGTCGGTCGAGGTCCGCAGGATCTCGGTCGCGCGCGTCAGCCAGTCGGAGAGCACCGCGATGTCGTCCGGTGTGTACTGTGCGAACAGCTCGGCGAACTTGAGGTAGTTGGGCTCGTACACCTCGTAGAGCCGCTGGAGAGCGGTGGGGTCGACGACGACACGGACGCGCCTGCGGTCGGCGGGGTCGTTGTGACGGTGTGCGTATCCGGCCCGTTCGAGGCGAGTGATGACGCCCGTGATGGCTCCGGTCGTCAGGTTGGCGCGTTCGGCGAGAGCGCCCGCGGTAAGCGGCTGGTCGGCGGCTTCGATGATGAATCCGAGGCAGGTCAGGTCGGTGACGTTGAGGCCGAGGCGCTGGGCGACGTCGTGCTGCGCGAGGATGCCGAGAGCGATGAGGCGATCCATCTGGGCGTGCGCCTGCTCCGCCGTGGCGCCGGGGCGCACCTTGCCATGCATCAAAACCCCTTATGATCCGAAATATGCACCGCCAAACGATAAGCGTGCGGCAACCTGAGGCTATCCCCAGCGGGAGCCCGCGACCGCGATCCCGCCCCGCGGGGGCGCGATCGGCGGTGCCTGTGGCTCCACAGCCGCGGTGAGAACGTCCGGCGCCACTTCAGGCCGCCCCCCGAGGCGATCGCCGAACTCACCGGCCCGCTGCCACCCGGCGACAGCAGACGGTGAGCGAGCATCCTTTCGCAGGGAGTCCACTCGCCACGACGGTGCCACCAGGCCCGCCGCGTAGGCCAGGATGACCGGTTGCACCCGGGTGCGGGCGTTTGGCGAGCAGCCGGGTGAGATAGGTCTTGGCGGTCGCGACGCTGATGCAGAGCTGCTCGGCGATCTCGGCATTGGACAGGCCCCTGCCGACTTCTCTGCACCAAGAGGACGTGCGTGCCGATGCTGGTGGCGTCAGCCGTCAGCCGTCAGCCGTCAGCCGTCAGCCGAGAGCCGTCAGCCGTCAGCCGGCTTGAGGTCGATTACGACTATCTTGTCCATCCGGTAGCTGTCGAGGTCTGGGTTGTGCCACGACTCGCCTGCACGAATCTGGTGGAACCTGAACGTCGCGTTGGTTTCGTTGGCTCCGACGATGCAGCGCACCGGACCTGGGTGGTCCAGTCTGGTGATGAGCTGGCGGAACTCCATGGCGAATGTGATCCCGTGAAGGAGCAGGATTCGCTGATCGTGCTCCGAGATCTGCGGAGCGGCGTCGGTGATCCGGACATCGACGGGGACGTAGTCCTCCAGGTGGAAGGAGCTGTCGGCCGACTCCCAATCGGTGAGGTGTCCGAAGAACGATGGAGCGCCGCCCGCATCGCCCGCCGACTTGGCCCAGGTGAGCACCTCTCCACGGCGGGTGATCCCTTCCGCAAGCAGGCCACGCAGGCCAGGAGCAAGGCCGCCGGGCGGCGTCAGGATTGCGCTACCGGCGAGCACGAGTGCCTCGGCCGCGGCATCGTTCATCGTCAGCGACAGCATGTGGCTCATGATCGCAGTCAACGGCTGAACGCATTGTGGAATTAGCGGCCCGTGAACGCTCTGAGGTCCTCAGCCGTCGCTGTCCTTGACGCCTCCTCGCCGGCCCCGCTCATCCAGGCCGGGTAGATCAACGCAGTGCGACCTCGTGGAAAGGAGAGAGCCTCGGCCTCGCCTGAGTAGACCGCCACCAGCGAGTCGGCTCCGCGCCAGCATGCGACGGACACGCCCATCACTTCGCGCACCGGCTCGTACCTGTCCAGCACGATGCCAGCGACATGGTCACCGGTGACCTTGACGATCTGCTGTGCGTTCGTGCACCGCTCTTCGCCGAAGCCGGGTGGCTGTCCGCCGGGCCTTTGAGTACGCGACAGCTGCCGTCCGCATTCAGGTGGAGCTAGATGGTGAACCCGCCGTCGAGCCCTCGGCTCCCGCACCGCCTCCACCAGCACTCGGCGTCGCGGCTTGCTTCCCTGGCGGGTGTGGCCGTATGCGCTGTCCCCTGACCTCCTCCGGTTCAGAGATCAGACATCAGAGGCGGCGTTTTCCGCGGGCCGCCCCGTTTCCAGAGCTGTATGCACGGATGCGGGTTCGGGTGCGGGTTCAGGGATGACAGTGGAGGAGACGGTCCTGCCGGTGCGGCCGGCCAGTCGGCAGCCCATGCATCCGGGATGGCCCCGATGAGCGCTGAGATCCCGTACGCGCCACGACCACTGGCTCTGCGGGCGGGGGCCGCTGGGCTTGCCCCAACCGGCCAGGTGGAGAAGCCAGGTGATGAGCACGGCCACGGCGATCACCAGGAGACCGCTCACTGCGACCGCGAGCGAGACGGTGACGACGGCGGCACCCAGGACCGCGAATCCGATCACTGCGACGACCGTGCCGGTCCACCCGGCCACGGTGTGGCCGAGATCTACATCTCCGTGTGCGCTCATGGATGATCCTTCGGTTCGAAATTTAACTTAGCACCTAAGTTATTTAGATGCTAAGAGATTCTTGCCATGGATCGCAAGGCGCCTCTGAGCCGGTCCGTCGAACCAGCACGCGGGTGCTGTCGCGCGCGTGGATGGCCACGACCCGCTCGCCACGTACGGCACAGCAGCGGCGGTGCGTGGCGACGACCCGCTCGCCACGTACGGCACAGCAGTGGCGGTCCGCGGGTGTGGCTTCCGCCGCGACGCCAAGGACAGGACCCAGCCGCCTGTGTGCAGGGCGACGACGCGGGGCTCCGCGGGACCCCCAGCGGCTACAGGACCCGGCCGTCGATCGGCACGGTGACTCGAGGATCTGCCCCCGTCGACCGCCCCTCCGCCGACGGGGGTGACGGCCGGGTCATGGGGAGGTGCGGCTGCCACGCCGTCGATACGCATGCCGTGGCTGCGGTCCGCACCCGCACCGTCCGGCAGATCGCCACTGCGCTACGTCCGTCGGCCCATCCGGGAGCCGCTGTGAGGCCGGCCGCCACGCCGTGCACGCTCACCTCCCTCCGCGCGACGAGACGGCAGAGATGGACTACGACGCAGCGTAGGAAGCCGGTGCGGGCCGTCTCCCGGCGAACTCCTTTGTGCCCGTGGACGGTTGGGCCTGCGCGGTGATCGACGCGGTCGCCCGGGCCGCCTGGCGTGGCCAGGATGGCCTGACACCGCGGGCCTGGTTGTCGGTGACCGCCGGCGGGATGCCGCACCGCATGAACGATCACGGCCTGCGTCCCGGCGTTTCCGGATCTGACGCGGCCCAGGAGTGACGGAGGCCGGGCAGATGATTCACGTACGAGGACTGCTGTGACCGCTCAGGTGGACTGCGGCAGCCGACTCGCCAGGTCGCGGGCGCCGGCCTTGTACGCGGGCGGGAACGTGAGTTTCAGTCCTTGGTCGCCACCGGCGACGCTCAGTACGGTCTTGAGGCCCAGGCCGAGCAGTGCGCTGCTCGGTGGCTCGACCGTCAGCAGTTGCCGCGGCAGGTCCATCACCGGCTGCCTGCCCGGCTTGCCCCCGAGCGGATCCGGGGCGAAGAACAGCAGGCGCTGCCGGGTCAGGGCGAAGTACAGCGGACGCGGCTGAGCGACGGCTATGAGGGAACCCCCGCTGAGCACCGCGGCCAAGGTCGTGGTCAGCATGCGTCGTTTCACCGAGACCGAGCCGACCTTGGCGAGACCGACGCAGTCGATCTCGTCGCCGGACGCGAGGAGGGGCACCGTCACGTCGGACACCTGACGTGTGCGTCTGCTGTTCATGCTGTGCGCGCTTCCTCGAGTTGGTGATCCGGCCGGATTCGGTCTTGTGTTCCGGACGGCTCATCAACGCATGGCGGGACACGACGGAAACAGACACCAGACTCATCCATTGCCCAGACTTGGACTGTCGATGACCTGGTCAGCAGATCACCTGGCTGCCTCGGCGCGGTACGGACGCACTCCGTCGCGGACCTCCGGTGCTCGGTGCTCGGTGATCCGGGGAGTGCGGTGACCGGTGCACGGTCAACTGGCGCCATTCGGCTGCCCGTTCGGGCCCAGGGCACCGCCTCGATCACGCCACCGTGCGGGCGTACCGAACCTATTGACCACTCACGGCAACTCTCATATGTTGCGACCGCATCAACGATTTGAAACGTTTCAATCCCATCCTCCCCATCCGTGCGCGCTCCCACCCGCGCCCCCGAACGGCCACCCCCGTCCGCCCCGCAGTTGAGCCGTCCTGCTTCGCCCGACCCGTGTGAAGGAGTACTCCGTTGGCCAGTCACATCACCCCCCACGGCCCCGACTCGCCCACGTCCCACCACCGCCCCCCGCTCAGCCGACGTCACTTTCTCGGTACCGGATCGGCACTGGCCGCGGGCGTCCTCGCCGCGGGGGCCGTCGGAGCGTTCTCGGGCCGGGCGCAGGCGGCCACCGGCGCACCGCGCATGCGGCCCGTCGGCCTCTCCCCGGCCCACTGGATCTGGTATCCGGAAGGCGATCCGGGCGCCGATGCCCCCTCCGGACACCGCTACTTCCGTACCAGATTCACGGTCGCCCCGGGCGATGTGACCGACGCGCAGCTCGTGGTCACGGGCGACGACTCGGTCGACGTATGGCTCAACGGGAGGCCCCTCGCGGGATCACCCAGAGGCGTCGACTCCTGGCGCAGTGCCCTGTATGTGGACCTGAGGTCCGCTGTGACGGCGGGTACCAACACCCTCGCGCTGGCCTGCCGTAACGGGGGTGGCCGCGCGGGGGTCATCGGGCGCGTACGTGTCCTGACCGCCGGCGGCACGACGGACCTCGTCACCGACGGCAGCTGGTCGGCGGGCAAGGACGTGCCCGAAGGATGGGAGCGGGCCGGCTTCGGTGACAGCGGCTGGCCCGGCGCCCGGGACCTCGGCGCCTACGGGGTCGCACCCTGGTACACCGCTGTCGCCGCCCCCGACCTCGCGGCCGCGTCGCCCCTGAGCGTTGCGGGCCGCACCGTGGAGCACCACGCCACCCCGCTCGGGCTCGACACCGCGCGGCCGCGGTTCGGCTGGAAGCTCGACTCGACGCAGCGGCAGCAACTGCAGGCCGGCTACCAGGTCCAGGTCTCGTCCACGGCCGCCGGTAGCGGCGACATGTGGGACAGCGGGCGCGTCCCGTCCGACCAGCAGATCGACATCGCCTACGCCGGCCGGGACCTGACGAGCCTGACCCGCTATTTCTGGCGCGTGCGTGTCTGGGACACCCAGGGACGGCTGGGCGCGTGGAGCACGCCGCAGTGGTTCGAGACCGGACTGCTGGCGCCCGCCGACGAGTGGCGTGCCGCGTTCATCGGCCGCCCGGCGGGCCCGGATCTGGCGGGTGCGAACTGGATCTGGTACCCCGAGGGTGACCCCGCGGCGGGGCGTCCCGTCGAGAACCGATACTTCCGGCGCACCTTCACGCTGACGAACCCGTCCGCCGCCGCGACCTTGGTCGTCACCGGCGATGACACCGTGGACGTATGGATCAACGGGACCCTGGTGAGCGCCTCACCACGCGTGACCGACTCGTGGAAGAGCGCCGCCCTGGTCGATGTCACCGCCCACCTCACGACCGGCAGCAACACGATCGCGATCGCGAGCCGCAACACGACCGAGTCCCCGGCCGGGCTCATCGCCAAGCTGACGGTGACCGGTGGCCCGACCGTCGTCACCGACGCGTCGTGGATGTCGTACCAGAGCGCGCCGTCCGACTGGGAGGCACCCGGATACGACGACGGCGACTGGCCCGCGGCGCAGGTGGTCGCTTCGTACGGCGGTGGTCCGTGGGGATCCGGGGTGCGCGTCGTCCGGCCGGCGCCGCTCCTGCGCAAGAGCTTCACCGTGGGCAAACGGGTGGCCTCCGCCCGGCTGCTGACCACCGCGCTGGGCCTGCACGAGACCCGGCTCAACGGGACGAAGGTCGGCCAGGACGTGCTGGCTCCCGGATGGACCGACTACACCAAACGCGTGCAGTACAAGGTCTTCGACGTCACCGCCCAGATCCGACGCGGATCCAACGTGCTCGGCGCCTGGCTGGGCAACGGCTGGTACTCCGGCAGCCTGGGATTCGCCGGCAGCCAGCGGTACGGCACTCAGCCGTGGTACGCCGCGCAGTTGCTCATCACCTTCACCGACGGCACCACCCAGTGGGTGACGACGGACGACAGTTGGAAGGCGAGCACGGGTGCGATCACCGCGGACGACCTGTACCACGGGGAAAGCTATGACGCGCGACTGCACATCGACGGTTGGGACGCTGTCGGCTTCGACGACAGCGGCTGGGCCGGCGCCGTCGTCCACGAGGGGACCACGCCGCACCTGATCGCCCAGGTCGACGATGGCGTCACCGTCCAGCACGAGTTCCGTGCCGTGGAGATCACGCAGCCGCGGCCAGGTGTGTGGATCTTCGATCTGGGACAGAACTTCGCCGGCTGGAACCGCGTCGCGCTGCGCGGCGAAGCCGGTACCACGGTCAGCATCCGGCACGGCGAGGTACTCAACCCCGACGGCACGCTCTACATCACCAACCTGCGAGCCGCCCAGGCCACCGACCGGTTCACCCTCGCCGGCACCGGCGGGGTCGAGACGTACGAGCCCAGGTTCACCGTTCACGGCTACCGGTACGTCGAGCTCAGCGGCGTGCCGAGTGGCTTCAGCCCGGACGACGGCACCGTCACGGGTCGCGCGGTGTGGACCCATGCCGCGCAGCCGGGGACGTTCCGCGCCTCGGACGCATTGGTCAATCAGCTTCAGCACAACATCGTCTGGGGCGAACGCAGCAACATGCTCTCGATCCCGACCGACTGCCCCCAGCGGGACGAGCGCCTGGGATGGACCGGCGACATCGCCGCCTTCTGCGCGACGTCCACCTTCAACCTGCACACCCACGCCCTCCTCGCCAAGTTCGCCGACGACCTGACGGACGCTCAGCAGGCAGACGGCGCCTTCACCGATGTCGCGCCCGCGGTGATCAGCGGCTCCGGCACGGCCGGTTGGGGAGACGCGGGAACGATCGTCCCGTACACGCTGTGGCAGCGGTACGGCGACCTCACCGTCGTCGACCAGCACTTTCCGGCCATGGCGAGATGGGTCGACTATCTGCGCGGCACCGCCGGAAGCGACCTGATACGCAACCGGCAGACCTTCGGCGACTGGCTCAACGTCAACGACAACACGGCGCAGGACCTCATCTGCACGGCCTACTTCTCCTGGTCGGCGCGCCTGGTCTCGCGCATGGCGGCGGCCACCGGCCGTGCGGCCGAGGCCACGACCTACGGGCGGCTCGCCGACCAGGTGGCGGCGGCCTTCACCGCGCGCTTCGTCACCGACGACGGAACCGTCCGCGGCGACACCCAGACCGGTTACGTGCTGGCCCTGGCCTTCGAGTTGCTGCCCGCATCCATGGTCCAGCCGGCCGCGGACAAGCTGGCCGCCAAGGTCACCGCAACGAACGGGCACCTCAGCGTCGGCTTCCTCGGCGTCGAGAACCTGCTGCCCGTGCTGGCGGACCACGGGCACGTCGACACCGCGTACCAGATCCTGTTGCAGCGCGGCTTCCCCGGCTGGGGTTACATGATCGACAACGGTGCCACCACGATCTGGGAGCGCTGGGACGGTATCCGTACCGACGGCTCGTTCAACGACCCGGGCATGAACTCGTTCAACCACTACGGTCTGGGTTCGGTCGGCGACTTCCTCTACCGCCATGTCGGGGGTCTCGGCCCCGGGAGTCCCGGCTACGCCTCCCTGCGTATCGCACCGCAGCCCGGCGGCGGCCTGACCTCCGCCGACAGCACCTACGACACGCCCTTCGGCAGCGCGGCGAGCAGCTGGTCGATCTCCGGCGGACGACTCGAACTGCGCGTCACCGTGCCCGTCAACACCTTCGCCGCCGTGACCGTGCCCACCTCACGGCCGGAGTCGATCGTCGCCCCGGCCCAGGCCGTCCCGGCAGGCGTGGCGAGCTACCACCTGCCGGCCGGAAGCTACACCTTCAGCGCGGCGAACTGACGGCGATCGGGCGGGGAGGACGAGGGTGCGGCAGGGGGTGAGGGCGAGTACGGGTGCGGGGCGTTCGTGCCCCGGACTCGCCCCCGCCCATCAGCGGCCCGTACTCGCCCGCGCCCCGTCCGTAGTTCCTTCGCGGCCCGGACTCGCCCCCACCCATCCGTAGCCCGTCCGTAGTTCGTCCGTAGCCCGTCCTCGGTCCGTCCGCGTGCGGAGGGAATCCGCGTGGTGTCTGTGGGAACGGGGATGCACCTCCACGGCTCGCCTGTCGTCGGCACCTCGTGGACCGCACGTCGCTCGTCAAGCAGCACCCCCCATTTGCCGGGCGAGGCCACCCGCCGGCTCGCGCTTCAGGGCTTCAGGGCTTCAGGGCCTCAGGGCCTCAGGGCCTCAGGGCCTCAGGGCAGGTACGCGATCAGCCGGTCCACAAGGGCGACCGGCTGCGACAGCAGGGCGAGGTGACCGCCGGGGATCTCGTCCACGTCGAGCCCGAGGCGGTCGCGGGCCACTCGGCGCTGGAACTCCAGGGGGAAGAACCGGTCCTCGGCCGCGGCAACGACGCGTGTGGTCACGTCTGGCCACTTCTCGATGTCGCAGGGCTGGCTGAACACGATGTCGGCCTCGGGCCCCTGATGTGCCTCACCGGCGGCGACGACCTCGGCCGGTACGTCGTGGAGGAAGTAGATGTCCAGGTCGACCTCCGTGGTGTACCCACCTGCTTCCGCCGCCGTCACGCGGGCCGCCGACGATCCGGTGTTGTCCCACCACTGTCCGGGAGTCTCGCCCGGCAGCGGGATCATCGCGTTGACCAGCACCAACAGACGCACCGGTACGCGAGCGCAAACCATCGGGGCGACGAACCCGCCCATCGACTGGGCCACCAGCACGACGTCATCGTGATCGCCGATCGCGGCGGTCACCACGTCGGTGTACTCGGGCAGACCCGCGGCCGCGTCCGCGCCGGGCAGGTCGACAGCGACCACCTCGTGCCCCCTGGTCCGCAGCTCGGACACCACACGATGCCAGTACCAGGCCGCACCCCCGGCCCCTGGAATCAAGACGAACAGACTCATTCCTCGCCCTCCGCTTCCTTCTTCGGCCCTTGAGACCCTTGGCGACGGCGAGAATCATCGGTCGCCTCCGTGACGGCACCCGATTCGTCGGACAGGGCAGGGCCTGTGGCACCAGGCGCGGGGGACTCACTTCGCCCGCACGATGATCTTGCCGGTGTTCTCGCCGCGCAGCATCCCCAGGAACGTGTCCACGATGTGCTCGAACCCGTCGACCACCGTCTCGTCCAGAGCGAGCCGGCCACTCTGCAGATGGGGTACCGCGAACTCGTACAACTCCTCCTGCAGGTCACGGTAGTTCCTGACCAGGAAGCCCTCCATGCGGATGCTCTTCTCCACGATGTCCGCGTGATCGAAGCGTGGCGGCGGCGCGTCGGGGTTGTTGTACTGGCTGATCGTGCCGATGCGGACGACCCGCCCGAACTCGCGCAGCGCGCCCACCGCCGCGGCCAGCTGCTCGCCGCCGACGTTGTCGACGAACACGTCGATGCCGTCCGGTGCGACCTTGCCGAGCAGGCCGGCCGCGGGACCGTCGTGGTAGTCGAACACGGCGTCATAGCCGACCTCCCGGGTGAGGTGGTCGGCCTTCGCCGCCGAGCCCGCACTGCCCACGAGCCGGCCGGCGCCGAGCAGCCGGGCGAACCGTCCGGTCGCCGTGCCGACCCCGCCCGCTGCGGCCGACACGAACAGATCCTCACCCTCGCGCAGCCGGGCGATCCGGGTCAGCCCCACATAAGCGGTCAGGCCGGTGCCACCGAGGAGGCTCAGGTACGCGGTCAGGGGTACCCCGTCGAAGTGGGGCAGCCGCCGGATCTCCTCGGGCGTGACCACCGCGTGCGTACGCCAGCCCTGCCGGTGGAACACGATCTCGCCTTCGGTGAGCAGAGGTGTGCGCGAGGCGATGACCCGCCCCAGGGTACGGCCCTCCAGCGGAGCGTCGAGCGCGAAGCCGCCGGGTACGCCGTCCATCATCTCGCGGTGATAGGGGTCGACGGACCAGTAGAGGTTCTCCACGAGTGCGCTGCCGGGTGCGGGAGCGGGGATCGGGGCCTCGACGAAGGCGAAGTCCTCCGCGGTCGGGAAGCCGTGCGGACGGGCGGTCTGCTGCACAGTGAGGGCGGTCTCGTTCATGTCCGGACCGTAGGGCGGGAATGCCCCTGGCGGGCAGACGGTTGGGCTCATGCGACGCACCGTTCCATGAGCACTTCTCATACGTTGAGGTGAGCGCCCCGTGGCCCGCACGACCGACTCCGATCTCGCCCCGCACGCACTGCGCGTCCTGGTGACGGTCGCGGACACCTGCGGCTTCTCGGCCGCGGCCGAGGCCCTTGGGATGACCCAGTCCGCGGTCTCCCACTCGGTGCGCGGCAGCGAGCGCAAGATCGGCGCCGTCCTCTTCGAACGAGGCCGCAGCGGCGCCCGCCCCACCCCTGCCGGCGAGAAGGCCGTGGCGTACGCCCGCCGCATCCTGCGCCTGCTGGACTTGCTGGCAGCCGAGGCGCGCGGTGCGGCCCGGTCCGACGCGGTGGAGGGGCCGTTGCGCATCGCGGCCTTCCGTAGCGCGGCCCTCCACCTGCTGCCGCCCGTGCTTCAGCGGCTGCGCGCCCGGCATCCCGGGATCGAGCCGCGAGTGCGGATCGTTCGCGAGGTGGGGCCCGGCACCGCGGGCGAAGTGGCCGACGGAAGAGCCGACATAGCCGTCGCCACGCTGAGTGGCTCCGTGCCGCTCGCCCCGGGTCTGGTGGCGAGCGGGCTCTTCGAGGAGCCGTATGCCCTGGTGCACGCGGCGGGGCACGGCGCCCCGCGTACGCTGCCGCTGGTCGACTGGGCCGAGAACTGCGGCTCCTACACGCGCGATTGGTGGGCGGCACAGGACTGGATCCCGGCGGCGACCGTCGAGGCCGAGGACGATGGAGCGGTGCTCTCCTTTGTGAGCGCAGGTCACGGCATGGCGATCATGCCCGCACTCTCCTTGGTCGGAGCACCGAACTCGGTCGCAGTCACCGATCTCGGCCCCCGTCGTCCGACACGTCAGGTCGGCTATGTGACCACCTCCGAGTTGGCTGGATCCGCCACCGTGCGCGCCTTGGTGAGGGAACTGCGGGGCGCGGGAGTTGCGCCGAACGAGACATCACCCGCCACGACGCCGTGGCCGGGTGCGGCGTCCGGAGCTCGGTGGTCAGAGGTAACCACCCTGTGAGCAAGTTGAGTTCGGCCGTGTAGATTCCCTCTCTCCGGGCCCAGGCCGGCTGAGTGTGTGCTGCCTTTCTGCGGGCCCGTCATGTCTTGATCCGACTGTGCATGGGGTGGGCTGCGTGAAGCGGCGTGTGGTGTGGGGGGCGGTCGCTGTGGCGACCGCGGTGTCAGCGGGAGTGCTCGTCGTCCAGACACGGGACGATTCCGATTCCGGGGCGGATGCGAAGGCAGGAGGGGGGCCGGTGGTCACCCATGTGCGGTCGACCGCTCTGCGCCCCGACGGCGCCGGCGGTGTCTCGCTGAGCCGACCCGACGTGGAGCAGTTCAGCATGCTGAGGCTGTCCTGGGACGATCCGAGCGCGCATGTCCAAGGCGCGGTCCAGGCCCGGGCCCGCACCACCAGCTCCCACAAGTGGTCCTCCTGGGTGACGCTCGAGGCTGACGGCGGGGGCGGAGAGGACGAGGCCCCCAAGGGCATGCGGGGAGCCACGGGAGCGGCCTGGTTCGGTCCGTCGGACGGGGTGGAGATCAAGGTCGCCGCCGACGGCACGCTGCCCGGCGGGCTGCGGCTGGACGTGGTCGATCCCGGCACCTCCTCCACCCGGACGGAAATCGAACCGGCGGCCTTCGTCATGGACGGGGAGAGCCCCGAACCCACTGACACACCCACCGAAGCAGTCGACTCCCCGACGCCGTCGGAGCAGACGTCCGAACCGGCGGTCACACCCTCCACGACCCCGAGCGAAACGTCCGCCACCCCCACCCCCACGAAGACTCCCCCCTCGACCAGCGGTACTCCTACCGGGTCGACGGCGCCCACGGCGTCACCGGGCACGACGGCGGGCCCGGCCTCCACCGTGCCCCAGCCTCCCGTGGTCAGCCGGGCGGTCTGGGGAGCGGACGAGTCCCTCAACAACGAGGCTCCCGAGTACGGGACGACCATCAACGCCGTCTTCGTCCACCACACCGCCCAGACCAACAACTACTCCTGCGCCGACTCCCCGGCCATCGTCCGCGGTCTGCGCGCCCTGCATCTGAACGAGCACTGGAAGGACATCGGCTACAACTTCGTCGTCGACAAGTGCGGCACGATCTTCGAAGGGCGTAAGGGCGGCATCGACCGGCCCGTCATCGGTGCGCAGGCCGAGGGGTTCAACACCAACACCACCGGCATCGCCGTGATCGGCACGTACACGAGCGAGGATGCCCCCAGCGCCGCTAAGGCATCGATAGCGCGTCTCGCGGCCTGGAAGCTCGGCCAGTACAAGAGGGACCCCCTGGGGAAGGTCACCCTGACGGCGGGCAAGGCCAACGGCAAGTTCGCCCTCGGCCAGTCGGCGCTCTTCAACCGGATCTCCGGCCACCGTGACGCCTACGCGACGGAGTGCCCCGGCACGGCTCTGTACAACCAGTTGCCGACCCTGCGCGCCTGGGCCGCCGGCCCCGTCGCCGGACTCGCGATCAAGTCGGTCACCGGCGCGAGCCTGTCAGGCAGTACTTACCTGACCAAGGGAGCGCTCACCGTCAACTGGGCCGCCACCACACCGGCTTCCTTCATCACGAAGTACGAGGTCCTCGTCGACGGCAGGAGCACGGTCACCAAGACCGGCGCCACGACCTCCGCGGCCGTCACCCTCGCCGCCGGCAGCCACACGGTGCAGGTCCGCGCGACCCACCAGTCCGGCAAGACCAGCACCTCGCCGAGCGTCGCGGTGACGGCGGAGACCACCCCGCCCGTGTTCACCACCAAGCCGACGCTGTCCCTGCGCACGGGAACCGTGGACACCGGCGCCGTCCCGGTCACCCTCGCCTGGAAGGCCACCGACACCGCGGGCCTGAAGGAGGTCCGCCTGACCGCCCCCACGGCGAAGACCTACGGGCCCACCACGACCAGTGCCCCGCTGACCGCCAAGTCCGGCGCCACCACCACCTTCGGCCTCACCGCTCAGGACCTGGCGGGCAACACCGCCGCCACCACGGCATCGGCCGGCCCGGTGATCGTCCAGGAGACGTCCGCCACCAGGACCGGCACCTGGACCAAGAAGACGTCCACCAGCTACCTCGGCGGCGCCTCGCTGAGCAGCGCCGCCAAGAACGCCTCGATGAGCTGGACGTTCACCGGCCGCTCGGTGGCCTGGATCGTCTCGCGGGCCGCCACCTCGGGACAGGCCGTCATCTACGTCGACGGAACCAAGACCGCGACCGTCGACCTGAAGTCGGCCACCACGGCCTACCGCAACGCCATCTGGACCAAGAACTGGTCCTCCGCCGGCAAACACACCATCAAGGTCGTGGTCAGCGCGACGAGCGGGCGCCCCACCGTCACCACCGACGGCATCGCCTACCTGCGATAGAAGCCAGGAGACAGCGATACACCCACTGGCCGGGCAAGCCACTGGGGCTCGTGCCCATCTCGTCGGTCGGGCACGAGCCCCTTCGGGGTCTGGGGAACCGAATCAGTCGCGGGAACCCGCCGGTTGTCCTCAGGCACATGCACGGCACGAGGGCGAGGACGAGGACGAGGGCGAGGACGAGGACGAGGGCGAGGCGACGACGGCAGGTGCGGCGCGTGAGCGAACCGGGTTCAACGGCAGGACGTGAGGAACTCGATCAGCGCCGCGTTCACCTCGACCGGGCGTTCCTGCTGTGTCCAGTGTCCGCAGCCCTCCAGTTCGAGGGGCTCGCGCCACAGGTCGGGCATCCGCTCGGGAAGGCTCGCGATGAGTTCGGGTGTGCCGGGGAAGGCGGGTACGGGGTCGCGGTCGCCGTAGATGTACAGGGCGGGAGGGGTGATGACGGCGCCTTCCCAAGGAGCGGTCAGTTCCCAGTTGCGGTCGAGGTTGCGGTACCAGTTGAGAGCTCCGGTGAAGCCCTTGGAGAAGCTCTCGGTGAGTGCGTCGAGATCGGCCTCGGTGAACCATTGCGGCAGCACCTCAGGGTCCGGCATGGTCGCGAGCCAGCCCTGCTCGAGGTCGACCAACGGCTGTTTGACCTCCCCGGGGGCCTCGCCGGCGGCGGAGTAGAAGAACTTGCGCAACGCGGTCCGCGTGTCCTTCGCGAACTCGGCGTCGGCGACCCCGGGACGGTTGAAGTAGTTCCAGTAGAAGCGGCCGCCGAATCTCCTGTCTATGGCGGCCAGCGGAGGCTCCGTGCCCCGGAAGGGGGGTGGCACGCTCAGGCCGGCCACCCCGAGCACCATGTCCGGCCGCAGCAGAGCCGTGTGCCAGGCGACAGGCGCGCCCCAGTCGTGCCCGACGACGTACGCCTGGTCCTCGCCCAGGGCCCGGACCAGGCCGACGACGTCGCCGACCAGGTGCATGATGCTGTACGCGTCGACGTCGTCGGGATGGTCACTGCGCCCGTATCCACGCTGGTCGGGGGCGACCACCCGGAAGCCCGCCTCGGCCAGGGGACCGAACTGGTGGTGCCAGGAATGCCATGACTCGGGGAAGCCGTGCAGGAGCACCACCAGGGGGCCTTCGCCCTCCTCGGCGATGTGCAGCCGAATCCCGTTCGCGTCGACCATTCGATGCTGGACCATGTACACGAGCGTACGTGTCGTGATCATCACTGGCGGTTCCGCTGTTCGGCGATTCCGGCTCAGAGCCCACACGTGGCGGAGCCGGTCCTCGACCGTCAGCTTGTTCCGCGCCCGCGGTCCGGGTCGTACGTCGGTGATGGTCTGTTCCGGACGGCGTCCGACCGGCTGATGATCCGGCGGAGTTCGCGGGCGCTTCGAGGGGAGATGGCTCGCGTCACGGTGTCGAGGAGGACGCGGGCTTCGAGGGGGTCACCACAGCAGTCCCAGTCGAGGTTGTGCTGGTCGTAGTCGTCCCACAGTTGGCGCTCTGGAAGGCGGACGTAGTCCTTCCACAGGCGCAGGGCGGTGCGGACGTCTCCTGGATTCAGATACGTGCGGGCGCGTTCGAGATCGTTGATCTCGGATTGCGCGCGTGAGGACAGGCCGTCGATGACTGGCTTCGCGTCCCGCGCCCGGTGGCGGGAGACGCCGGCCCGGACGTGCCCCGGCCGACTACGCGGCATGGACCTTTCGGTTTGTTGTCATGCCGTGCATGCTGCCACGATCTCGACGGGTGACTCCAGCGGATTTCCTCGGCCGGGGCCTCGCCGGACGTGTGGGCGACGTGCGTTCGCACGGCCCTGCCCCGCCGGAGCGCCGAGACCCTGTCGGTCTGACTCCCGGGCGGCCGACGACGTGGGCAGAACCGTCCGCCGCGAGAAGACGGGCTCAGCAGTATCCGCCGTACAGGAAGTCTCGACGGCCGGGTTCGCCGAGGTCCAGCGGAAGGTCGACGTGGCTCGGGAGCTCGTCGAGTTCGGAGTTGGGGACGATGAATTCCCTGCCGGTGTATTTCTGCAGTACCGACTGCTCGGCTGCGGGTTTGCAGACGAAGGGATCGGCGTAGGTGTTGTAGCCGAGTCCGGTACCGGTGTTGAGGAAGCCCACGTCCTGGCACTGGAACAGCACGCCGCGTAGGGCGGAGGCATTCCTGGGCCCCGTGTACCGGGTGTTGAAGTTGTCGAAGCAGGACTTCGACTCGCCGGTCGTGTACGGGGAGGGGCCGGCGGCTGTCAGCGCGTCGAGGAAGGACCTGTTGCAGCCGATGGCCGCCGAGGGGTCTTCCCCCTCGAGCAGGGCGTCCCGTCGGCAGCCGGTCACGTCCTGGAACGCATGGACGACATCCTGGTGCGGGCCGAGTCGGGAGTAGGTGTGGACGAGGCGGGTCTGGGACGCGAGCGGGTAGGCGCCGGTGTTGCCGAACTCTTCGTCCAGCAGCCGGAACCATGTCTCGAAGCTCGGTACCTGTGCGCGGACGCCGGGCGGAACGGTGTAGACAGCGAGATCCGTGGGGGTGGACCAGGTGTCGAGGCCCGGGTAGCCGACGTACGACAGGACCCCGATGCCCACCTTCGACGGGATGTCGCCGTAGTCCCGGCGCAGTTCCAGGTAGCGCTCGAGGTTGGTGTTGGAGCCGGCCCAGGCGTACCAGAAGCCGCTGGGGTAGAGCGACGTGCTGCCGCGGGCGTGGGTGGTACCGAACAGCGAGGGCGAGACGCACCGGACCTTCCGTGCCAGCCAGGCGGCTCTGTACTCGTCGGGCGTGGAAATACAGTCCGTCCTGCCGCCGCGCGGTGCGAGACCGGAGTCCGAGAGCGCGGACGGCGCGGTCACGAGCACCAGGGCAGCGGCGGCGAAGGCGAGAAACGGTCTCCTGCCTCTGCCGCCTCTCGAACGCTTGAGGTCCATGATTCCTCCTGGGATCGGCTGGTCGTCACCTGCGGGGTGGCCCTGCACGGCACGGCCTTCCGCCGTCAGCCCCTCGCCGAGGCGGCGGTGTCGGGCCGAGCATCGCAACGCAGTCCGGCGGGAAGCCGGAGAACTTGCCGGGCCGCCTGCTCCGACGCGCCCCCGGCGGACATGTGACTCGGCCGGACGGGCGATCGGTGCACGCCGGGGTTGGTTCGGAACGGTTTAGGCCCGAGCTTCGCGTCGGCGATCGCCGTGGTGGCGCACCGACCGAGGTGGCGGCGGCGAAGATCACTCGTTTGACCGTATGAACGGATCTCACCCGTACACCGGAAGGGCGAAGCAATCATGTTGATGCGTCGGCGGACGACCCCGGACAGTGCGCTTCGCGTGCTCGATGTCGAGCGGGCGGAGGCCGCTCCGGTGGAGCACTACGCCCCACTGGTCCGCCTCGTCTACGTCACTCTGCCCCGGCGTCCTGGCCGTCACCGGCGGGTCCTGGCGGCCCATGGGCTCGTGCAACGGGCCCTGCCGCGCCGCGGACTGGTCGTACCGGGCTAGCGGCGGGCAGCGGCCGGGCGGGCCAGCGGGGCTGACGAGTACGACGCGTTGCGGACCCGTGTACTGAGGGCGGCGCTGTCGGAGGACGCGCGGCGTGGCCGGCTGTCCCGCGCGTGGGTACGGCGGCCGGGACGCCCGGTGCTGCCGAAAGTCACGCCGAACTATCGAAAGCCGGGTGGGATGACGACGCTCGGCGCCGTCGACGCTCCGGGCGGCGCGTCGAGCCCACCGCCCAAGGGCCCGAGTGGTGACCGGACAGGACACCGGTACCGGCTGAGTGTGTTGGGCGGTTGGTGTCGGGGCCGGCCGACGCCAGTGCCGAGACGACGGCCGAGGTGCCGCCGTGCTCTCCGGCGGGGTTGCCGGTGCTCCTCGACGTTGCCCGGCCTGCGATCGTCGACTGCTGCCCGAAACCGTCTGCCCGAAACCGTCGTCAAGGGAAGGGATGCCGGCGTTCTAGCCGATCAGGGTTTTCTTCGGGCGTACCACGCAGAATTCGTTTCCCTCCGGATCGGCCAGCACGGTCCAGGACTCATTCCCGTCCTGCCCGACGTCCGCCCGACGGGCGCCGAGCGCGAGGATGCGCTCGATCTCGGTCTCCCGGTCCTGCGCGGTGGACGTCAGGTCGAGGTGCAGGCGGTTCTTGACGACCTTCTGATCCGTCACCGGCATGAAGCAGATGCCGACTGCCGCGGTCTCGTCCGGCCCGATCACGACCTCTCGCTCCCGCTCGGACAGAATCCGCCATCCCAGCACCTCGGCCCAGAACCCGGCCAGCGCGGGCAGATCATGCGCGTCGATGACGATGTGATGCAGCGATACAGGCATGTTGGCCAGTGTGCCCCCACAACTGCTGGCTCGGACCTGCGTTGTTGTCGGTCGTGCTCGATGTCCGTCCGTCGGGACTGCCGCGGCCTCGTCCTGTTCGGCGACGGAACGTGAGCGGTGTCGGCCGGTGTCACACCTGTGGGATCGGCGGTGTCCCGGCAACACCGACGACGTCGCCCTGCTCGTCCTACGCCTTCCGCCTGCCGATCAGCGAGCGCGATAGCCGCTATGACAGGACACTGGCCTGGGGCCATGAGCTGTCGGCAACCGTGCAGTGCCTTGCACCACGGCAGAGCACGGTATGCCGCCGGACCGCTCGCGCCGGCCCGGACGCCCCGACCCGGTCCGGCCCATGGGCAGGACACGAATGTCCGCAGGCGACGGAAACAGACAACCTTGGGATTGCGCTCAGCGGGCGGTGTGGCCGCCATTGAATGCCGGACCGAGCCGCCCGGGTCGCCGCGGCGGCCCGCACCGCTCCCCGGCACGAACCCGTCGACGCTTGAACCGGCTCTCCGACCAGGCGGGGCACCCGGTGCCCCACCCGGGGCGTCCCCCGATCCCGCCCAGCCGCTCCGTGGTGCCGTACGCCGCCAACGCCTGCGCACCCGGTCGTCAGTAGTGGTGTCGGTCGTCGTGGTCGGGCGTGGGGTGGGCCGCCGGGTCGGCACCGAGTTGGGGGAGCAGGTCGCTGAGCGGGGTGCCCTGGGCCCAGCGTTGGAGCGCTGGGCCGTCGAGGAGGAGGGTGTTCTCCTGACGGTGTGCCCATCGGACGTCCCGGGTCTGGAAGATGCCCCGGTGTACCACGAGGTGACGCAGCGGCTCGGAGCTGTCCCGGTGTGCGTGCGGGGGTGGTGGGTCCTCGTCGGGCAGAGGTTCGGCCACTGGTCGGAAGGCCACGTGGAGTTGGTGGCCGTCTGCGGTGCGGGCGCGCAGACGTGGCCGGTCCGGCGCGGGCAGCAGGCGTACCCGCCAGCCGTCGCGCCGCAGCATCCGTGCCACCGCCAGTGCGAGGCCCTGGGTGTCGAGCGCGAGCAGTTCCTCGGGGGTGTATCGGCCACGGCGTCGGCGAGCGTTCGGGCGTCGTCGCCGGATCCCGATCGAGGCGGCGACGGCCATGAGAGTGATCGCGGTGACGGGGACGCCGATGCCGGCGGTGCGGTAGCCCGCGGTGAGTGCGGCGGTCACCGCGCACACCGCCGACACCACTCCGGTGAGGGCGGGCAGGACGTCACGGAACCGGGGACCGTCGAGGTCCTGAACTCGCGCGGGGCGCGAGACGAGCCGTTTGGGTGGGCGTGGTGATGAAGGGCGGATCGTCCACGACAGGCGTGCCACCGTGTCAGCCCCCCATGCTTCTCCACTACCGGTGCTGTACGCATACCCAGCGCGCGGCCGGGCCGCTCGGCCGACGGAGGTATTCCGGCCACACTTACCGGCGCACGGGAGCGTCGGACGGCGCGTGGAACGTCGGTGACGGTGGCCAGAGGGGTTGCTGGGGGCTGAGCACCCTCGGCTTCAAGGGCGTTCACGTACTCGATGGTGACTTGGAGGTGCGGCCGGAAGGCTGCCCCCGGGCGCGGCCGCACGCATGGGGGCCGGCGCGGGCACGGGGGCGGCCGCGGAGGAGACGGAGTCGGTCACCCTCGACTGGCCGGGCGGGCGCCGAGACGCTGCGGTGGGAACCGATGCAGCCGTTGTTGCCGGTCCTGTCCTGGCGGCGGCCACTCTCACGGGCGGCGGCCGCCAGGAGAAGACTCCCGGATGCCCATAGCCCCTGTTCAGCCTGCTTGTTGAGCGCGCTCGGCTGTCCCTGTCCGCCACTGGTCCGCCGTCATCCGCCAGACGACGACAGTCCCCACCTCGCCCGGGGCGGTGGGACCCCCCTCAGGTGCTTGTACGCGTTCGACCTCGGTGAATCCCAAGCGGCGGGCGATGGCTCCGCTGGCCGGGTTGGCGGCATCGTGATGGATCTCGATCCGGTCGATGCCTGGCAGTTGGAAGCCCTGGCGGACAAGAGCCCCCGCGGCCATCGTGGCCAGACCCCGTCCGGTCCACTGAGGGTGAAGCCAGTAGCCGATGTCGAGTCCGCCCGCACCGATGCGGCGCATGAGGCCACAACTGCCGATCACCGTGTTGCCAGATGTGATCGCGAAGCCGAAGGCTTGTCCGGTCTCCCACTCCTCCTGGTTTCGGGCGAGGAAATCGGAGGTGTTCTGCCGGCTGTAGTCGGCTGCCCAGGGCATCCACGGCACCAGGTGGTCCAGCGACTCGTAGGTCGCCCGATAGAGGGCGTCGACATCGCTCATGCGCCACCGGCGCAGTTCAACCTGGTCAGAACGGAGACTTTCGGCAGGCTCTTCCATGCACCGGATGTTCTCTCGTTCCCAACGGACTGACAAACGTATTAGCGGTTGCCCGTTCCGTCCGGACCGACATCAACGGGTCGGTCCGTGCCCTCCGGCCGCTGCTGCGGCGGGCCCGCGCCCCCCGGCCACCGCTGCGGCGGCAACCCGCTCCACGGCCGGCCGCCAGTGGGCCAGTCCCGGCACCCGCAGACCGATGACCTTGCCCGCGTCGTCGGCGCGGCGCAGTGCCACCGCGGCCTCGAAGTCGGGGTCGGCCTCGAAGGCGGCGACCTCCGCCTCGGTCATGGCACCGCCCTGGCAGCCGAGGGTGCGGGCGCTCTCGGGGGAGAGCGTGAGCTGCGGGTCGGTGGCGGCGAGATACCGCTTCGCCGGGATGTGCAGGGCGACGAGTCGCGCGGTGCGCGGCCCCAGCAGGGCCGCGACGGCCGCCCCCGCGTGCTCTCCGTGGCCGGCCTCGTCGCCGGGCAGCAGGTGGTGGCCGATGTCGTGCACGAGTCCGGCCACCTGCAGTTCTTCGTCGTCCGGGTGTCGTTGCGCGAGGACCGCAGCGACCTGGAGACCGTGGTCGAGAATGTCCACCGGATCACCGGACCTGTCAGGGGTGTCCCAACTGTCCTCGCAGTCGGCGAGCAGAGCCATGAGCCCGTCCACGGAGTCCACAGGGACCATGGAGTCCACAGGGACCATGGAGTCCACAGGGACCACGGAGTCCACAGGGACCATGGAGTCCACGTGGCCTTGAGGGGTCGTGGGGTAGTCGTTCATGCCGTCAGGCTGATGCACTCGACGGTACGGGAGGTGGACCCGAGGTGACACGCAGGTGCGGCCGGGCCGTCGGCACGCGACGGGCGAACGCGCCGTGATGACCGCCGGGAGCCGAGCGGACGCCACGGTGCCGGAGATGGTCAGCGCTGTGCCAAGCGGTACCGGAGATTCGTCCAGTGATCATCGTTGACGGTCTCTAGGATCACGTCCTGGGGTGTCGATGCCGAAGATGGGGCGGGTTCGATTCGTCGCGGCCGCGGGTCTTGCGATGACGGTGATGACGGTGATGACGACGGGCGGGTGCAGCGCCGGGGAACCGCTCGGCAAGAGGGCCTCGCCGACCCCCAGTGCGACGGCCGCACCGCGAATCACGAAAGCAGCGGCGCCCTCCGGGCCAGGCATGCCGGAGGCGTCGGCGCGGGTCACCCTCGACGACGGCAAGTTGCTCGAACGCTTCCGCAAGCACGGAGTGCCCCCGGGTTACGAGGATCCGCCCGACGACATCCTCGCGGTCATCCTGCGAGGAGCCGACGGTTCCGGCCATCTGGGCTGGATGACGGACGAGGAGACGTACTGCTTCGCCTCGACCCGCGCCGGCGGAGCGTCCACCACGCGGTGCGGGCGGCTCCCCGACCGGCACGCCCCGCACATCGCGGCCGGCCCGAATCTCCAGGGCTACGCCATGGACGAGAATTACAACTACTACACAGCCCTCGTCCTCGACGGGCAGGGTCACTTCGCCTTCACGAGCCCCAGCGAGAGTTTCGGACCGGTGCACCAGGCCAAGGTGGTCTTTCCTTCTGGAAGAACGGCGTCCCTCCTCGTCTACGAAGTCCGTACCGTGAGTCTCGACGCCGCCGCCGAGATCTGCGACGAGGGCCGAACCCACTGTTTCCAGGCGATAGCCACGATGGGAGACCCGGACAGCCCCTGACACTCGCTCCAGTTCGCGCCCGCGCGCCGGAAGGAAGTCCGCAGCCGACCCGGCCCGGGCCGTCCGCGGACCGTGACGCTGCCCGACCCACGACACACCGACACTGCGGCCATCGACGCCGAGGCCCTGGGATTCCATGATTGACGTGATCGTGGTCGGCTGCGGGCCGACCGGTTCGATGCTGGCCGCCGAGTTGCGGCTGCACGGTGTGCGCGCGGTCGTGCTGGAGAGGGAGGCGGAGCCGGCCAAGCAGGTCCGTTCGCTCGGTCTGCATGCCCGCAGTGTCGAGGTGATGGACCAGCGCGGTCTGCTGGAGCGGTTCCTCGCGCACGGCGAACGGCACCCACTGCGTAGTTCCTTCGCCGGCATCACGAAACCGCGGCCGGACCGGCTGGACACCGCGCACGCGTACGTCTTCGGCATCCCGCAGACCATCACCGAACGGCTGCTGACGGAGCGCGCGACCGAGCTCGGCGCCGAGATCCGGCGTGGCTGTCGGCTGGTCGGGCTGAGTCAGGACGACCACGGGGTGACCGCCGAGCTGGCCGACGGCACCCGACTGCGTTCGCGCTACCTCGTCGGCTGCGACGGCGGCCGCAGCACCGTGCGCAAGCTGCTCGGCGTCGGCTTCCCCGGTGAGCCCGCCGGAGTCGAGTGGCTGCTGAGCGAGGTGGAGGTGGCCGTTCCGTCGGAGACGCTGAACAGCGTGGCTGCCGAGCTCCGCACGACGCGCCTGCGGTTCGGCCCCGCAGCCCACGAGGACGGGGCGTACCGCTTCGTCGTGCGCGCCGCGGAAGTG
Source organism: Streptomyces sp. NPDC059582 (assembly GCF_042735715.1). Classification (NCBI taxonomy): domain Bacteria; kingdom Bacillati; phylum Actinomycetota; class Actinomycetes; order Kitasatosporales; family Streptomycetaceae; genus Streptomyces; species Streptomyces sp. NPDC059582. Next base: position 15,450 of record NZ_JBHWCC010000022.1, on the reverse strand, counting down.
GCCGCGGACCGCACGGTCCCCCCGACCTTCGAGGAGTTCAGGCATCGGCTGAGGGAGATCGCGGGCACCGACTTCGGCGTGCACTCACCGCGCTTCGTGTCCCGTTTCGGGGACGCCACCCGGCTGGCGGAGCGCTACCGGGTCGGCCGGGTGCTGCTGGCCGGCGACGCGGCACACATCCACCCACCGATCGGCGGGCAGGGGCTCAACCTCGGCGTCCAGGACGCGTTCAACCTCGGCTGGAAGCTCGCCGCCGAGGTGAACGGCTGGGCTCCGGATGCACTGCTGGACACCTATCACACCGAACGCCGCCCGGTGGCCGCCGATGTGCTGGACATCACCCGCGCACAGATGGAACTGCTCTCCCCCGAGCCCGGCCCGCGGGCGGTGCGCCGGCTGCTGTCGGAACTGATGGACTTCGAGGACGTCAACCGCCACCTGATCGAGAAGGCCACGGCGATCGCGGTCCGCTACGACTTCGGCGAGGGACACCAACTGCTCGGCCGCCGCCTGCGCGACGTGAGGCTCGGGCACGGTCGCCTCTACGAACTCATGCACCGCGGCCGCGGACTACTGCTCGACCAGACCGGCCGCCTCTCCGTGGCCGGCTGGGCGGACCGGGTCGACCACGTCGTCGACGTCAGCGAGGAACTCGACCCGCCCGCGGTCCTGTTGCGCCCCGACGGGCACGTGGCATGGGTCGGCGACGACCGACACGACCTGCTCGGTCACCTCCCCACCTGGTTCGGCACGGCCGCCGGCTGACCGCCCGGCCGCGGTCCGACGCTTCGCAACCTTGGTCGTGATCTCCAAGGCTCCGGCCGCAGTTCCGCGACGGGGGCAGTTGGGTGCGCCTCCTCACCCGTGCCAGTCTGCGGAGAACGTTCGTCTGCGGGAGGGGCTGTGGTGGGTGTCAGCGACTTGGTGCGTGCGGAGTTGGATCGGCATCCGTGGGACGCCCTGAGGTGTGGCTGCGGTGAGACCGCCGAGCACGTGCCGATGATGTTCGAGGTGATCATCGAAGCCGAGACACCACGCGACATGATCGGGTACACCCTCGACGACCACCTCGAGCTCGGTACGAATCTCGTCGAGGCCTCCGTACCCGCGGTCAGCGTGATCCTCGCCGCGCTGGCGGGGGAACTGTCGTCCATGGCCCGACGGCATTTCCTGATCACCTTGTGGCGCATGGTGAGCGGCGAGTCCTGCGACTCGGAAGTGTCTCTCGGGCGTACGCGGCTGGGTGACGAGTGTCGTACCCGGTGCCGTGAAGGTCTGTGGGTCGTCGGGCAGGTCGGTCTTACCGGTGGGGCCGACGACGCCGAGACGGCTGCGGACATTTTTGAGCTGGTGGACCCGGACGAGGCGAGGTCGGTGTTCTATCAGTCGCTCCTGCGGCGCCGTATGAAGGCGAAGACGAAGCGCCGACCGGTGATCTGACGCCGATGCCTCGCGCAGCTGGGTGCGGTGGTCACGTGGCGGCGAGCTCCGGGTATTTGCACAGTCCAAGCTGCGCAAGTTAACCTGTAGGTATGAACGAGATCGCTGACACCACCGGCGTGTCCGAATCGGCCGTGCGCGCGGCACGCGAAGTCCGTGTGGTGTTCAGCAGGCTCCGGCGCCGCATGCGCGAGAGCTATGACCCCGGTGACCTCACGCCGTCGCAGACGTCCGTCCTCAGCCGGCTGGACAAGGACGGCGAGGCGTCGGTCAGCGACCTGGCGGCCGCCGAACGCGTGCGGCACCAGTCCGTCGCCTCCACCGTCGCCGTACTGGAGGAACGCGGCCTCGTCGCCCGGCGTCCGGACCCCGGGGACGGTCGGCGGCAGCTGGTCTTCGTCACGCCGAGCGGTCACGCCTTCCTGGAGGACCGCCGCCGCGCCGGCGAGGGCTGGCTCACCCGCGCCCTGGAGGACCAGTGCACGGAGGCCGAACGGCAGACCCTCATCCAGGCGACAGCCGTACTGGAGCGGATCGTGCGGTCGTGAGCGGCAAGGTGACCCGCGGACCGCGCCGGCTGCGCCCCGGCTCGGCCGGGACGTCGGGCGAGATGTTCGACCGGCGGCTGCTGGCTCCGATGATGCTGGGCTCGGCACTCAACCCGATCAACTCCTCCATCATCTCCGTCTCGCTCGTACCGATCGGTGCCGCCTTCGGCGCACCCCCCTCCCGGACGGCATGGCTGATCTCCGCCCTCTACCTGGCCACCTCCATAGGCCAGCCTGTCGTGGGCCGGCTGATCGACCTCTTCGGGCCGCGCCGCCTGTTCCTGGCCGGGACGGCGCTCACGGGCGTCGCCGGCGTCGTCGGCATGCTCGCACCCGACCTCGGCGTGCTCATCGCCGCACGCGTACTCCTCGGCTTCGGCACCTGCTCCGGCTATCCGGCCGCCATGTACCTCATCCGCAGCGAGGCCCGACGCACCGGACAGGAGAGCCCCGCCGCGGTCCTCACCGCGCTCGCCGTCACCACCCAGACCATCGCCGTCATCGGCCCCAGCCTCGGCGGCCTGCTGATCGGTGTCGGCGGGTGGCGCGCCACCCTGGCCGTCAACATCCCGCTCGCTCTCGCCGGGCTCTACCTCGGCGTCCGCCGACTGCCCGCGACCCCCGCCACCCGCCGCGGCGCGGACCGCCACCCCGTCGCCGCCCTGGACCTGCCCGGCATGGCGCTCTTCGCCACGGCCCTGGTCTGCCTGCTGCTGTTCCTCATGAACCCCGGCGGCGGCCACTGGTACCTCCCGGCGCTGACCGTCGCCGCGGCAGCCGCCTTCACCTGGCGCGAGCTGCGAACGGGGCAGCCCTTCATCGACATACGCGTGCTCGGCGGCAACCTGCCGCTCCTGGCCACGTACGCCCGGGCCCTGCTCGCCTACATCGTCAGCTACGCGTTCCTGTACGGATACACCCAGTGGATGGAGGAGGGCCGAGGACTGTCCGCCTCACAGGCCGGACTGGTCCAACTCCCGCTCTTCGCCACCGCCCTCGTGGTGTCCACCCTCACCGGCCGCCACCAGGCGATCCGCGGCAAGCTCCTGGTCGGCGCCGTCGGCCAGACAGCCGCGTGCTCCCTGTTGCTGTTCCTGCACGCCGACAGCGCCCTGTGGCTCCTCCTGGGCGTCGCCGTCGTGCTCGGCGTCCCGCAGGGCCTGAACAGCCTCGCCCTGCAGAACTCCGTCTTCCACCAGGCCGACCCCGACCGCATGGGTTCCTCCGCCGGTCTCCTGCGCACCTTCGGCTACCTCGGCGCCATCATCGCCTCCGCCGCCGACGGCGCCTTCTTCGGACAGCGTGCCGACACCGGCGGCCTGCACGAACTCGCCTGGCTCATGCTCGCCGTCAGCGGCCTCTTCCTCGGCGTGACCGTCGCCGACCGCTCCCTGCGCCGCGTCGGGGCCGCGGGTGACGACGCCACGAGCACCGGGCCCCAACCCCAGGAAGCCGGCCGGTGACGGGGACTTCCGGGCTCCACCCGACAGGACCCGCCCCGCGGTGACCTGCCGTACACCGCGACCCGACCCACGCCGCACCACGTGAGGACCGACCGTGACCAACCCCGCCCTGCTCGTGATGGACGTCCAGCGGGCCATCACCGAGCGCGTCCCCGACCCCGACTACACACCGCGCCTCGCCCGCGCGGTCACCGCGGCACGGGCCGCCGGTGTCCCCGTGGTGTACGTCGTCGGCTTCCGCCCCGGTCACCCCGAGACCAGGTCCAGCCGCATGTTCAGCGCCCTGCCCGAAGGCGCCTTCACCGAGGGCGACCCCGGAGCCGCCATCCACCCCGACGTCGCGCCCCGCCCCGGCGAGAGCATCGTCACCAAGAAGCGCGTCAGCGCCTTCGCCGGCAGCGACCTCGATCTCGTCCTGCGCGGCGGCGGCATCGACCACCTCGTCCTGACCGGCCTCGCCACCAGCGGTGTCGTCCTGTCCACCCTCCGCCAGGCCGCCGACCTCGACTTCCGTCTCACCGTCCTCGCCGACGGCTGCGGCGACGCCGACCCCGAGGTCCACCGGGTGCTGACCGAGAAGGTCTTCCCACGGCAGGCCGACGTCACCACCGTCGACGCCTGGATCTCCGGCCTCGGCTGACGGCCCGACACCTCACGGACAACGCCGTAGGGCGCTTCACCCGCCGGCCGTCCGCGCTGCCCCCTGGACGAGGTGGCCACCGGGGACCGGCGCCGGAGTGCTGCCCGCCGGGACGGTTCATGGGGATGTCCGTGGCCGGACCCCGTGGTGGACCGGGGGCGAGCCGGTCAGCTCACCTGGTCGTACCGGCCGAGGAAGCGGAACTCCCCGTCCTCGACCTGGTAGAGAAACGTCGTGTTGTCGGGTGTGAGGCTGTGGGTGAGGTCCTGGGTGAAGCGGATGGGCTTGGCCACGCCGTCGTAGGTGAGTTTGAAGAGGCGCTCGGCGACCTGCCCGGGGGTGACGCCCTCGCCGCCCAGCGCGTCCAGGGAGGCGGCGATCAGGCCCACGGCGTCGTAGGCCTCGGCGGCCCAGCGCGCGGGAGGTACGCCGTAGCGTGCGCGGTACGCGGCGGTGAAGTCCTTGGCGGCCTTGGTGCCGGACGCCTGCGGTTCGCTGTAGGGCGCCTCGAACACCCAGCCTTCGGCCGCCTCGCGCGCGGCCTTCGGGAAGGCCGCGCGCATGACGGGTTCGAAGGTCACGCGGGGCCCGGTGAAGCCCGCGGTGGCCAGAGCGCGGGCGCAGGCCGCCGCACGGGACGGCGAGGTGCCGGCGTAGACGACAGCCTCCGGGTGCGCGGCCAGCGCGGCGGCGACGGCCGGGCGGACGTCGTCCGCGTCGGACGCCAGTGGGTGGACGGTGCTGGTGCCCGCGCTCGGCGGTGTCTCGCGCAGGTTGCGGGCGATGTCGGCGGCCCACCCGCCCGCGGCCAGATCCTGGACGACGGCGGTGCGCTCGACCTTGTGGACCCAGGTCAGGTAGGCGAGCACCGGAATCGTCCGGTAGGTGGTCGGGGCCGTGGTGACGCCGAGGGTGCGGATCGTGGCCGAGGACAGTCCTGTCGCGTCGTAGTCGACCGAGACGGGCAGGACCGGCATGGACGCGGTCCCGTAGAGGGGAACCGCGGCGCGGGCGGCGGCGACGGTGGTGGGGCCGATCACCCCGCACAGAGAGCTGTCGGCGAGCAGCCGGCGGGCTCCCTCCTCGGCCCGTGCGGCCTCGCCGCGATCGTCGTACGTGGTGAGCGCGAGCCGGAAGCGGGTGTCGTCGCGGGCGTTGTGGCCGGCCACCGCGAGCCGGGCGCCGCGTTCCTGCGCCTGCCCCACCTCGTGCTGAGCACCTGTCAGCGCGGCCTGCAGGCCGATGACATGGGTGGGCAGGTCTTGGCTCGCGCCGCCGTGCGCTCCGCCCTCGTCCTTGGCCAGCAGGACCGCGGCGCCGGTGCCGGACGCGGCGAGTACCGCGGCCGCCGTGCCGCCGATGGCGAGGAACCGGCGACGGGAGGGCCCACGCTCGGCGCCGACGTTGGTCTGTTCCGCGGCAGTGCGGGTGGTCTGCCGGTGCGGGGGGTCCAGTGCGCGGGTGGAGCGCTCGGTCACCAGGCGCAGCGCCGCGGACGGCAGCCAGTCGGCCGGCCGGTCCGCGGTGCCGGTGGACTCCGGGTCCGAGGCGTTGTGTTCCTCGGGTCCGGTCGTCGTTCCCTCCGCCCGGTCGGCAGCTCTCAGGGTGTGGGCGAGTTCGGCGGCTTTGGGGCGTTCGGCGGGGTCCTTGGCCAGGCGCCGGGCGATCGCCGTGCGCAGCAGGGGTGGCAGCCGGTCGAGGCCGGTCGCGTCGGGCGCCTCGTGCACGGTGCGGTACAGGACGGCGGCCGGGTCGCCGGTGCCGAAGGGCCGTAGCCCGGTGGCCGCGTAGGCCAGCACGCAGCCGAGGGCGAACAGGTCGCTCGCCGGGGCGGCCTCGCCACCCGTGCGGATCTGCTCGGGGGCGAGGTAGCCGGGGGTGCCGATCAGCGCGCCGGGTTCGGTCAGCGCCGTGGCACCGTGGGCCTGGGCGATACCGAAGTCGATCAGCCGGGGACCGTCGAGGGCGAGCAGTACGTTGCCGGGTTTGACGTCCCGGTGCACCAGGCCGGCGGCGTGCACCTCGTTCAGCGCCTCCGCCAGCCGGGCGCCGAGCGCGGCGACGGCGTGCGGCGGCAGCGGGCCGTGTCCGTCGACCAGTTCGGCCAGCGAGGGACCGGGCACGAACGCCGTGGCCAGCCAAGGCTCGCGGGCCTCGGCATCGGCGGCGGTCACCGGTACCAGCCAGCGGCCGGTGAACCCGCGCGCCAGCCGCGCCTCGCGACGGAACCGCTCCCGGAAGGCCCGCTCGGCGGCGTACTCGGCACGGATGACCTTCAGGGCGACCAGGGTTCCGGCAGGGGTGCGAGCCAGGTAGACCACACCCATGCCCCCCGCGCCGAGCCGGGCGAGCAGCCGGTGCCCGCCCAGTTCGTCCGGGTCCTGTGCGTGCAACGGCCGCATCGGCGCCCTCTCCGGTGTCAGGTTCCGGAGATGTCCAGTGCGCCCCCATAGGCGAACCGGCCGTCCGTGACGCGGAACCGGTGCAGTTGCCGCGCCTTCAGCTGCTTGTCCTCGTCGAAGGCGTACGTCCCGGCCACCCCGGTGAACCGGGCCTCGGCGACAGCCCGGGTGACCCGCTCGTGGGACGGCCGCCCGCCGTCGCTCGGGGCGAGGGCGCTGAGCCGGTCGGCCAGCAGGCGCGTCACGTCGTACGCCTCGGCCGCCCAGGGCCCTGGCGCGCTGTCGTACCGCGTGCGGTAGGCGGCGGCGAAGTCGCGTACCGGCGCGGCGTCCGGACCGATGTACGACGTCAGCGCCTGCCAACCCTCGGCCGCCCGGCCCGCCCGGGAGACGAATGCCGTGGTGGCCGAGGCGGGATCGACGAAGCGGGGCCCGGCGAAGTTCCGCTCGGCAAGCGTGCGGGCGACGGCGGCGGCGCGTTCGGGTGTGCCGACGTAGAAGAATCCGTCGACGCCGTGGCCGATCATGTCGTCGGCGACGGGTTCCAGAGCGCTCGTGCTCGCGAGGGCGGGTACCACGCGCAGGTAGAGCGCCAGCCGGCCGCGCGCGGCGCTCTGGGCCACGATCACGGACTCCATGCCGGCCAGTCTCCCCGCCCGGTCGCCCAACATGCCCAGGGTCTTCACGCCGGCCGCGCCGAGCGAGGTCACGGTCGTGAAAGCGCCGTACGCGGACAGGCAGGCAGCACGGAAATAGGCGTGCGGGACGGTGCTGGCGAGCGCCGTCTTCGCGGCACTGGTCGACAGCTCCGACACCGTCAACAGCGGCATCCTGGCACCGTCGTAGACCTCCAGCGCGGCCTGCGTCGAGGTGTAGTCCGTGGGTCCGAGCACGGCCACCACGTCGGCGGCGCCGGTCAGCCGCCGCGCTGCCCGCACCGCTCGGGCGGCCTCACCCCGGTCGTCCTCGGTCCGCAGGGCGAGGGTGAAGGGCTTGCTCCTACGGGCGTTGAACCGCTCCACCGCCAGCCGTGCGCCGTGCTCCTGCGCACGCCCGGTCTCCCGCTGCGGGCCCGTGAGATCCGCGTGCAGTCCGATGACCCACGGGCCGCCCGCGTTCTGCGCCTGCGGGGAGTTCCGGTCGTCGCGCAGCGCCGCCCAGAGCGCGGTGCCGCCGCCCGCGAGGAGCAGTGCCGCGCCCCCGCCCAGGGCCAGGATCCGGCGACGGCCCGGAGCCCGCGACTCGGACAGCTCCGACACGACGGTGGGCTCGACGCCCGGCAGGGCGAGCATCTCCGCCGACCGTTCGGCGATCATCCTCACCACCGGGTCGGGCAGCCAGTCGACGGTGCCGGCGGGGGCGTCCTCCACCAGTGCGGCGTCCACCTCGGCGGCCGACGGCCGCTGTTCGGGGTCCTTGGCCAGACAGCGTTCGAGCAGCGCCCGCAACTCGGCGTCCGCCACACCGTCCAGTACGGGTGTGTCGTGCACGGTGCGGTACAGCAGCGCATCCGGCGCGCCGGTGCCGAACGGCGGCCGGCCGGTCGCCGCGTACGCCAGTACGCAGCCCAGCGAGAAGACGTCGCTCGCCGCTCCCACCTGCCGCGCCCGCGCCTGCTCGGGGGCGAGGTAGCCGGGGGTGCCGACCACCATGTCCTGTGAGGTCAGCTCCGTCTCGTCGGCCGCCGTCGGGCGCGCGATGCCGAAGTCGATGAGCCGGGGACCGTCGAGGGCGAGCAGGACGTTGCCCGGTTTGACGTCCCGGTGCACCAGGCCCGCCTCGTGCACGGCGGTCAGGGCGCGCGCCAGTACCTTGCCCAGCACCCGCACCGCACGGTCCGGCAGCGGGCCGCAGGCCGCGACCGCCTCGGCCAGGGAGGGGCCGGGCACGAACGCGGTGGCCAGCCACGGCGCCGCCGCCGCTGTGTCGGCGCCGAGCACCCGCACCACCCAGGGGCTGTCGACCTGCCCGGCGGAGGTGGCCTCGCGGCGGAAACGGGCCCGGAACTCCGCCTCGTCGGCGTACTCGGGCTGGATCACCTTCACCGCGGCCAGATCGCCGGCTTCCGTGCGGGCGAGGTAGACCACGCCCATGCCGCCGGCGCCCAGCCGCCCCAGCAGCCGGCTCCCGCCCAGATGCGAGGGGTCGGTGGGAAGCAGCCGCTCCATCACTCGCCTCCCTCGGCGTCCTTGACGCCGGGACTCTCGGCGGAGGGTGTCGGATCCGGGGGTGGTGAGGCCGAACCGGCCTCGGTGGGGCTTCCGATCGCCGCCTGCACCCGCACCAGCATCCTGGACGCCACCTCCACCTCGCGCAGGGACTGCTGTCGCCCTCCGCATACGGAGGCGCTGATCACGACCGAGCCGAAGAGCGCTTGTGTCCACGAGTAGGCGTACGGGCCGCCCCGGGTGTCGCTCACGCATCGGCCCGACTCCGACAGGGAGTCGTCGCTGGTCATGTTGCCGCTCTCACCCCACGCGACGGCCGTGGAGGCGAGATCGGTCAGCCGCTCGCCGGGCCGCAGGGTCTGCTCGGGGCAGCCGACCGCCTCCTCCAGCATCCCGGCCTCCTCCCAGGCCGCGTCCAGTGCCGTGCGGTGCACCGTGACCGTGGTCGACAGCCGCACCGCCGCCTTCGCGCCGTCGGCGGGCACTTCGAAGTGGCGGGTCAGGGTGGCCAGGATGTCCCGCGGCAGTTCCTGCCGCTGCCATGCGCAGTCCGCGCCCAGCACCGCCCAGGTGTGCGGGTCGCTCTCGTACGGCGTCGCCCGCGTCACCCCCGAACCGACCAGCTCAGGATCGGCGATCATCTTCCGTACGAACGCCTCCGCCTCGTCCATGGTGTGCGGCTGCTTCGCCGGGTCCGCCTGCGCCGTCGGCGACACCGCGGGTAACGCGCCCGCTCCGGTGCCCGCGTCCGTGTCGGTGCCCGCCCCTGTGGACGCTTCGGTCCGCGCACCGCTGCCGCTTCGGCCCGCACCCGGGCTCGACTCCCGCGACGTCTCCCCGCCCGGCGCGCCGCCGCCGTCCGTACAGCCGGCCAGCAGCGCCGCGCACACTGTCACGATCCCGCACACCGACCGGGCTCTCGCATACGTCACGGTCCCTCCTCCCACGTCGAGTTCTCACCTTGCGCAGTGCTTCGCTCGCGGTGCTCCGGTCACAGCGCCCCCGCGTGACTGCCGCTCTGTACGCCGTTTACGCGTGGGCTTCGGGTGCGCCGGGTTCGTCGTGTCATCGGCCGCCCCGTGCCTGTACCGATGCCACGCCGACACCGCACGGTTCCTCCAACGCCCTTGATTCTCAAGGTAGTTCATAACGTGCTCCGGACGGTCCACTTCGCTTGGTGTGATCCTGTGGGATGCGGCTTGTGCGGCGGCCGAGCTTGCCGAGCGGTCGGCGCCGGACGGTTCGCGGGAGGTCTTCCGGCGGGTGGCGCCTTGGACACCGGCACGCCCGGGCCGCCGCCGCACTCACGCTGGCTGGTGGCTGGTGGCTGGTGGCTGGTGGCTGGTGGCTGGTGGCTGGTGGCGTCAGCGGCGCCGGGCGATGGGCACTGACGGCCCGCGCGTGTCGGTGCCGGCAGCGCCCGCGTCGTCCGTCAGGTGGGCGACTTGAGCGAGCCTCCTGATCCGTGACTCATCCCGACGGGAGTGCGTCTGCTCGGCCTGAGCCGCCGCGTGCCCACTGTGCGGCCTGGACGGTGCCCGCCTCGATGTCCTGCTGGGGCAACCGAAGTCCGAGCGCGGTTTCCAGGGCGTGGAAGTACAACTCGAACTCGTTGGTCAATTCGGGGTGATCGAGTTCGGCGCGGCGGACGGCCTGGTTGAGGAAGTCGAGTTGGCCGCCCCGGTAGTAGGGGGCGCGACCCCGGTCGTACCAGATCAGCTCCAGTACACCCCAGTCGTCGTCGACGCGGTGACCCTCGCGTGTGTAGTCGAAGGTGTAGATGGCCTTCGCGGCGCAGGCGCTCAGCCGCACGGTCTCGGTGACCCCGAGTCGGGCGAGAGCCGCGCTGTCGGCCCGGACACCGGGTGGCGTCTCGTGGTACATCAGGAAGGCCCAGTCGCCCGCCTGCCCGAAGCAGAAGCTCTCCCAGACGATCGCCCCGTGGTCACGGGCGGTGCCGTCCATGCTGCGCAGGTCCGACAGGCGGGTCCCGGCGGCCGTCTGACCGGGATCGGCGCCGTGGAGCACGGCGATCCGTTCGGCGCTGATGTCCTCGCCGCGGAAGAACGCGAGGTTGGTGTAGGGATCCTGGTCGCGCCAGGTGCCGGCGATCCAGGCGAGGCGTTCCAGCGGGTCGCGTCGGCACGGCTGTACCGTCCGCGCGCCGTCCGTGCCGCCGCCGCGGAATCTGCCGCCCCAAGCCGGATTGATCCCGTCCAGCATCTCGGCCTGTCCGGTGACGAGATTGGTGACCGCGCCTTGGCCGGGGGAGTGGGCCACGATGTGCTCCGCGAGGTCGCCGACCGCTTCCTCGGCGGCGAAGTACAACACCTGGTCGAGGTCCTGGGTCGCGAAGATCTCCCGATGGGGGCCGCGGTAGCCGCGCGCGGTGCCATCCTCGCCCACGACGAGGTAGAGGCCACCGGGATCGCCCGCGCGCTGTACGTACTGGTCGGGTGATGTGCCGATGGGCGGGAGCATCACGTCGTCGAGCAGGTCAGAGTCTGCCGCTATCCGATACCAGGCGCGCTTGAGTGCGTTCTCCGTTATCCGCATGGGCGTCAGTATGCGGCGAGCCACTGACACGACCTGGTCCGCGCCTGAACGCCCACGACGGGTCACGTGTTCTGCGGTCCTGCCGTCCAACGATGCCCAGAACGCGTTCCGCCACCCGGCAGGCGTTCCTGGACGGGCACTTCCCCGTGCCCTACAGCGCGGAGAAGATCACGGACGCGATGATCGATCTCGTCGACTCCGGCGCGACTCCGCTCCGCCTCCCGCTCGGTCCCGACACCTACGCGGATGTCCGCGCCGCCCTCACGCCGCGCCGTCAGGTGCTCACCCGTAGCGGCACGCGGTCCAGTTGGGGAGTCTCGTCCGTCAGACGGCGAACCCCCGGAAGATGCCCTGAGGGTCCCCCTCGGCCGCTTCCTTGAAATCGCCGAAGGACAGATTGGCGATCATCAGGTTCGCGTGTATCTCGTGGACCCCGACGGGGACGGTACGGAACTCGCCTCCGTCCGCCTCGAATTCCTCGTCGCTGTCGCACTCTTCCCTGGTCAGTACGGCCACCGCCAGCAATGTGCCGGGGCCGTCACGCATGGAGTCGCGGTCGGCGAGGAACACGACGGTCAACTCGTCATCGGCGGACGCCGTGGAGAGGAGCTGAGCCGGTGTGCATCCCACCCACTTCGGGTCGTCGGCGATGTGCACGTACGGCTCGAAGTCTCCGTCTCCCCAGGGCCTCATCAGCTCCGTCCTCACAGCGGCCCATGCCGGTTCGTCGCTGTAATCGGTCCTGATGACCAGTGCCGCGTCCCGATCGCGCCCTGCCAACCACTCCATATGGTCACTCACGTAGCAGCCCCCATCCTCGTGGGTCACCGCCCACGCCTCCGTGCGGAGGTTACGCGAGGCCACTGACACACTCGAGAAGGCTGCCCTGTCGGCGGCGGCCGGGTCATAGGCGGATCACGACCACGGCGGTGTCGTCGGTGGCGGAGTTGAGGTCGATCAGTGCTTCCGCCAGCGCCTCGACGTCGCTGTCGCGATGGCGAGTGAGGTGGTCGGCGAGGCGTTGCATGCCCTCGTCGATGTCCTCTCCGCGGCGTTCGATCAGCCCGTCGGTGTACAGGACGAGGGTGGCGCCGTCGCTGTAGGTGGCGGTGGCCTGGGGCCGGGGCGCGTGGTCGAGGGCCGCGCCCAGCGGGGGGTCGGTCGCCTGGTCCAGGAAACGCACGGTTCCGTCGGGGTCGGCCAGGGCCGGGGGCGGATGACCCGCGCTGCTGTACGTGATGCGGTGGTCGGCCCAGGCGATGACGGTCTGCACCGCGGTGGTGGACAGGGCGCCGTCGACGTCACGGGCGTACATGTCGAGTCCGTCGAGTGCCGTCGCGGGGCCGTCCACGACGCGGATGGCGGCGCTGAGGGCGCTGCGCAGCTGGCCCATGACACCGGCGGCGGAAAGCCCGTGGCCGACCACGTCGCCGACGGCGACGGCGTAGTCGCCGCTGGGGAGTTGCGTCACGTCGTACCAGTCGCCGCAGACGTTGAGGGTGTGGACCGCGGGACGGTAGCGGACCGCTGCCCGGTGATGGGCGAGGGCCTGTGGCGCGGGCAGCATCGCCTCCTGGAGCGCGATGGCGACCTGACGTTCGCGGGCGTTGGCCTGGCGCAGTCGCTCGTTGACCTGCTGCAGCTCGCGCGAACGGGCGTAGAGCTCGAGCTCCATCTGACGGTGCTGGTAGTCGCCTTCGCCGCTGCCGGCGTGGACGAGACCGGTGATCTCCTCGAGCCGGTGCACGATCAGCGCGACCTGTCCTTCGGAGTCCAGGACGGGTGCGTTGACCGGGCTCCAGTAGCGCTCCGCGAACACGCCCGGCCGGTCCGGCTCCTCCAGGTCGTGACGGATGGGGCCGGCGACGTCCTGGGCGCGGCTCTCCAGCACGCGGCGCAGTGACGCCTCCAGGTCGGCCAGCCCCGATTCGTCCTCCTGCGGGAAGGCGTCGAAGACGTACTGCCCCAGCAGCTCCTCACGGGTGCGGCCGACCAGCTCCTGATAGGACTGGTTCGCGTCGAGAATGCTGAAGCCAGGTGTGATGACCAGCATCGCGCTGGGTGACGCCTCGAAGATGGCGTAATAGTCGATCCCCGGCACTTTCACGGTACGTCCCGGAACGTTGGCGATCGAGTCCGCTGTTCGCGCCCCGCCTTCATTATCCTGTCGGGCCCCACGGGTCGCCTGTCGGCCCTCCGCAGGCCGTCAGCCCGTAGGCGTGGTGGACGCTGTCGCGAAGCAACGTCGGTTACGGGTGCCCACTGCGCGCTTCTGCCCGGCGCCCCGCTCGCGGGCCGCGGACTTCCGGGCGGAAGGCTCGCCGGGCGCGGACGAAAGGTGGATGAGGAGCAGGATTGTGCAAGGACGAGCGAGGATAGTTCTACTGTTTTCGCAGCTCAGAGCGATTCAATGGGATGACGAGTTCTTCCGCGGAGCAGGAACATGCCTGTCCGATCGCGGACCCCACCACATCGCCAGGAGTGCAGCATGAAGACCGTTCTGATCACCGGTACCTCTTCCGGGTACGGGCGTGAGACCGCCCTCCACTTCCACTCGCAGGGGTGGAACGTCATCGCCACGATGCGGACGCCGCGCGCGGGTGTCCTGCCCGAGTCGGACCGGCTGCGCGTCATCGAGCTGGACGTGACGAGTCCCGAGTCCATCGCCGCCGCACTGGAGGCGGCGGGGAGCGTCGACGCGCTGGTCAACAACGCGGGCGTCCCCTCGATCAGCGTGTTCGAGGACGTCCCCATGGCCCGCGTGCGGGACGTCTTCGAGACCAACACGTTCGGCGCGATGGCGATGACGCAGGCGGTGCTGCCCCAGTTCCGCGAGCGTGGATCGGGTGTGGTGGTCAACGTGACCTCCAGCGTGGTGCTGGGCCACATGCCGCTCTCGGCCGTCTACAAGGCGAGCAAGATGGCCGTCGAGGGGTTCACCGCGTCCCTCGCGCTCGAGCTCGCGCCCTTCGGCGTGCAGGCGAAGACGGTCCAGCCGGGCGCCTGCCTGACGACGAACTTCGCGGGCAAGGCGACGAACGGCGTGCCGATGCAGGAACTGGTCTCGGCGCCGTATGCGCCGTTCGTGGAGAAGGCGATGGGTGACTTCATGGGCCAGGACCTGTTCACGACGGAGAGCGATGTCGCGGAGACGGTCTGGCGGGCCGTCCACGACACGACCGGGCAGCTGCGGTTCCCGGCCGGCCCCGACGCCGTCCGGCTCGCCCAGGCGAAGTGAACCAGACGCTGTTCGACAACACCCTCGACAGCATCGGGGTTGGACGCATCGGCCCGCACGCCGTGGTGCCGCGCGTGTTCAGCCTGCGTACGGCGCGGCGTCAGGGCGTGACATTGCATCCGTCACGTCTGGTCGGGGTCGCTCGTTGCATCGGACATGAGCGAACCTTCATTCCAGGACGACGTGCTGCACGAGCTCGGCGATGACAGGCTGACCGAGATCGCTGCTCTGCTCGGCACCGACGCCACCGGCGCACGCGAGACGATCGAGGTCACGGTGGGCGCCATGGCCGCCGACCTTCAACAAAAGGCCGACGTGGAGGACGATGAGGTCCGCCAGGCTGTCGCGGAGGTCGCCGAGCCCCCGCTCCAAGGCGTAGCCACGTTCGGTGGAGGCCTGTTGGGCGGCGGGTTGATGGCCGGGGTGCTCGCCAAACTGAGCAAGCCCGTCGCCGCGGCCGTCTCCAAGAAGACCGGCATCCCCGCGGCCACCGTCAGCCGGGTCATCGAACTGCTGATCCCGGTACTGATGGCCGTTTTCGCCAAGCGGGCGGCCGGCGGAAAGGGTACGGCCGCAGGAGCGGGTGGCGCGCCGAGCGCGGGCGGCGGGCTCGGTGACCTGCTGGGCCAGATCCTCGGCGGTGGCAAGAGGAAGTAGACGAATCGGTCTCGAGCTGTCGGAGGGTTCCGGCGACGGAGCGCCGGAACCCTCCGTACCCACGATGGCTGCGTCGCCGTCGCCTTCGCCTCGCTGTCGCCCCCGGCCGAGGTCTTGGCCCGATACCGGTCGGCCGAGGCGGCTTACCGGCGCCCGGTCATACCGCGGAGCGGAAGGGGCGGCAGCATGCGCTAAGCTTGATCCTGAGTTGGTCGCCGTAACTCAAGGCGGCTTGCGTTGCGTTGGTGGTCCAAGGAAAGACGCCCCGCTTCCTGCGGGGAAATGCAGGTGCAAGGCCTGCCCGGCGCTCCATCACAGGGCCCGTTCACGCACTTTGT